>JAEYRR010000110.1 GCA_023435505.1 Bacillota bacterium
TCTCTACGGAGTATTTGTCGCATTGACAGCATATTTTTGAGCATTAATGGTGCGGAAAGAGGTTTAGATGAATACAAATCATGAAATGTTTAAGGAGTTGCTAAAAAAGAACGGGCTCAAGGTTACAACACAGAGAATTGCTATCTTAGATGTGTTACAGAGTAGACCGGATACACATTTAACAGCAGAAGAAATATATGAATGTGTTCGTGAGCAATATCCTGAGATTGGATTAGCAACAGTATATCGTACCATTTTGCTATTATCAGATTTACATTTAATTGATAAATTGAATCTAGATGATGGCTATGTTCGATACGAGATTGGAAAGAAACAGGGTGAGATGGGAAGCCATCATCACCATCACTTAATATGTTTAGGTTGCAGCAAGGTATTCTCCTTTGAAGGAGATATGTTGGACAGCCTGGAAAACAAAATTAAGGAGGCTATGGGTTTTGAGACTCTTGACCATGAAGTGAAGCTTTATGGGTATTGCAAAGAATGTCAAAAGAATAGGGTTTCCCATTAATTCTAGTAGATTGCGCCTTGAGGATAGTGACTTACATAATTCAATGGAGGTGCAATTATGAAAGCAAAAGAAGTAAATAATAATGGCGTTAAGATGATTCCGCTTGGTGGCCTGGAACAGATCGGTATGAATATTACCGCATTTGAATATGAAGATAGTATTATTGTAGTGGATTGTGGTTTATCCTTCCCAGACGATGATATGCTAGGAATTGATTTGGTGATTCCTGATGTGACTTACCTGAAGGAAAATATCAATAAAGTAAAGGGATTTGTCATTACACATGGACATGAGGATCATATCGGTGGACTCCCTTATGTATTAAAAGAAGTGAATGTACCTATTTATGCTACTAAGCTGACAATGGGGATTATTGAAAACAAATTAAAAGAACACAATTTAACGAAGAACACAAAACGTAAGGTGATTAAATATGGACAATCCATAAATCTGGGCTGCTTCCGTATAGAGTTCATCCGTACCAATCACAGTATAGCAGATGCAGCTGCTCTAGCTATTTACTCCCCGGCTGGTACCATCGTTCACACAGGTGACTTTAAGGTAGACTATACTCCAGTATATGGAGAAACCATTGATCTGCAACGTTTTGGTGAGATTGGTAAGAAGGGAGTTCTGGCACTGCTTTGCGACAGTACTAATGTGGAACGTCCTGGATATACGATGTCAGAAAGTACGGTAGGCAAGACTTTTGATAATATATTTGCAGAAAGTGCAAAGCATAGAATCATTATTGCAACCTTTGCCTCTAACGTTGACCGTGTACAGCAGATTATTAATTCTGCTAAGAAATATGGTCGTAAAGTTGTAGTAGAAGGAAGAAGCATGGTGAATATCGTGACCACTGCAGTGGAATTAGGTTACATCAATCTTCCTGAAAATATATTGATAGATATTGAACAGATGAAGAACTATACAGACGACCAGTTGGTTCTTATTACCACAGGTAGTCAGGGTGAAGCGATGGCGGCTCTGTCCAGAATGGCTTCCTCCATTCATAGAAAAATCTCCATTAAGCCTGGGGATACTATCGTACTAAGCTCTTCGCCTATTCCAGGTAATGAAAAGGCAGTATCTAAGATTATTAATGAGCTTTCTATGAAGGGCGCCAAGGTAATCTATCAGGATACTCATGTATCCGGACATGCCTGCCAGGAAGAGATTAAGTTGATCTACTCCTTAGTAAAACCAAAGTATGCGGTTCCTGTTCATGGTGAGTATCGCCATTTAAAACGTCATGCTGAGCTTTGCGAATCCTTAGGAATTAAGAAAGAGAATATCTTCCTGATTTCCTCCGGTGATGTATTGGAGTTATCGGAAGAGAAAGCTGCAGTAACAGGACGGGTACCATGTGGTGCAATTCTTGTAGATGGACTTGGAGTTGGTGATGTTGGTAATATCGTACTTCGTGACCGTCAGCATTTATCTGAGAATGGTTTAATTATTATTGTAGTAACTCTTGAAAAATATAGTAATCAGGTGCTTTCCGGACCTGATATTGTATCTCGAGGTTTCGTGTATGTTAGAGAATCTGAAAATCTCATGGATGAAGCCAGAGAGTGTGTAAGGGATGCCTTAGAGCGCTGCCTAGATCACGGAATAACAGATTGGGGTAAGATAAAGAACGAAGTAAAGGATTCTTTAAGCGAATATATCTGGAAAAAGACAAAACGTAATCCAATGATTCTGCCGATTATTATGGAAGTATAGTTGGAAAACGAATTCTTGTTTAAAAGCTGGACAGTTTACAAATGAAACTCTTACTTGTATTACAAATGAGGAAATTGTATAATTGGTAGCATGGAGGGATAAGATGGCTAAAAGATCAGTAAAGACCAAGGTAGTATTACGTATCACAAATGGTCTACTACACATCCTGCTGAATGCAGTGTTTTATTGTATAGTGGTATTTGTCATATTGAAGGCTTGTGGTGCTGCTTATGACTTTTCCTATCAATTATTTGGTGATGTAAGGGTAGATAGGACCAACCCGATTGAGAGACAGTTGGTTATTCAAAAAGATGAATCTACCATGAGTGTTGCTTCTAAACTTGAATTATATAAAATAATAGAGAATAAGTATTCCTTTTATGTCAGAGCAAAGTTGACTGATGAGAATATTCTACCGGGGACTTATGTGGTTAGATCTGATATGAACTACGATATGATTTTAGAAGAAATCACCACTGAGAACAAGCAAAATTCTACAACAGCATCGAATCAAGGTAATGCCCAGACCACTGGTAACAGTAAAGTATCTAATAATACCGGTGCAAAGGATAGTAACTAACGATAGTAAGAAATAAGAATATATGAAAGGCTTTTGTGACATGGATCAGTAGTATCTATGAGCAAAAGCCTTATTCTTTATGTTTTATTGGAAATAATAGAATAGTAGATTGGAAAATTCTTATTAGGAATGTTTAGTTGATTTTACAATGGAAATATTGTAAGATAAATTGTTGAAATATTGTAACAAAAGTAACAAATAGATAGGAGAACGAATGTGATTGGCGATGAACGAATTATAAGTTATATATCTTCACTGGAGCAGGATCTGCCTTTGTATCTATGGGAGATTGAGCAAGATGCTCTTGCGACCTATGTTCCAATTATTAAAAAACCTACCCAATCGCTGCTTCGTTTTTTAATGCATTATAACAAACCTAAGCGGATTCTGGAGGTAGGAACTGCTGTGGGCTTTTCTTCCCTTTTAATGAGGGAGTTTCTTGGGGAAGATGCCAGAATTACTACTATTGAGAGAAATCAGGGAAGAATCGACCGTGCGAAAGAGAATTTTAGCAGACACGATAAGGATGGAAGAATCACGCTGTTAGAGGGAGATGCCGCTGATATTCTGAAAGAATTGGTAGCGAAGAAGCAAACCTATGATTTTATTTTTATGGATGCTGCCAAGGGCCAATATATTAATTTCCTGGATGATATTGATGTATTATTGGAGAAAGGTGGACTTCTGGTGTCAGATAATGTCTTGCAGGATGGGGATGTTGTAGAGTCCCGATTTGGAGTAACCAGAAGAAATAGAACCATTCATAGCAGAATGAGGGAATATCTGTTTACTTTGACACATCATGATACCTATGATACCATTGTTCTGCCTATTGGTGATGGAGTTACTTTAAGTACAAAATGTGAATGATAGAGATATCGTTGTTAGAAAAATGGAGAGATTAAGATGTTAGATATAAAGAAGCCAGAGCTTTTAATACCGGCAAGTAACTTGGAGGTCCTTCAGGT
>JAEYRR010000133.1 GCA_023435505.1 Bacillota bacterium
CGTATTTTCTGTAAGGTATATCGTAATGGGGATATTATTCAGGTACCAATTAACGATATCGTAGTAGATGATTGTATTCTTCTGCAGTCTGGTGATAAAATCCCTGCTGATGGTGTTATCATAGAGGGAATTCTTAAGGTGGATCAGTCTGTACTAAACGGTGAGAGTAAGGAAGCCTCAAAGAAGGCGGTACCTGAGGATTATGTTGACCAAGATGAGAATATTAACTTTCTCAATCCTTATAAAGTATTTAGAGGCTCTGTAGTCTGCTCTAACAATGCAGTCATGAGAGTTACTACAGTAGGCGACAAAACTGTTTATGGGGAGATTGCAAAGGAACTGCAAGTGGAAGAGGATAGGGATACACCTCTTAAAGTAAAGCTGAAGAAACTTGCTCTTGGTATCAGTAAATTTGGTTATATCGGAGGTATTGCCATCGCCATCGCCTTTATGCTACAGAATATGATTTATGATGGAAATACTATTTCCTTTGCCCATGTTTCTGTATATTTCAATGATTGGGGCATGGTTATCAATGATTTTGTCCAGGCTATCATGTTAGCGGTTATTATCATAGTAATGGCTGTCCCAGAAGGACTTCCATTAATGATTGCTTTGGTATCAGCCTTGAATATGGGCAAGATGCTAAAGGACAATGTCCTGGTTCGTAAGATATCTGGTATCGAGACGGCAGGTAGCCTTAATATATTATTTAGTGATAAGACAGGAACCATTACAAAAGGAAAGCTAGAGGCTGTTACTTTTGTGGATGGACAGGTGAATGAGTATCACAATTATGATGATGTTGTGGATGAACTCAGCAAAGTATTAACCTTTAGTATCCACTATAATACAGATGCTGTGATATCTGGTGAGGAAGGTAACGTAAAGGTCATTGGTGGTAATGCCACCGAACGTGCTATTTTAAATTATGTAGCAAAGTATAGAAATAATATAGATGTTAAGTTAGCAACGGTAAGCTCTATTCCATTTAACAGTCACAATAAGTATTCTGCCACTTCTGTTAGCGGCGATAGAAACCTTACGCTGATTAAGGGTGCGCCAGAGAAGATTCTGGAAAGATGTCAGACCTATTATGATCATCAAGGGAATAAAGCGGTGTTTACAGACAGAACACAGTTGGAGAATAAGATAAATGAGCTGGCCGGACGTGCCATCAGGGTATTAGCCATTGCTACTTCAGATAATGAGATTCAGGGAGAGACCTTGCCGGAAGGTGACTGGACTTTGGTTGGTGTCATTGGTATCCGTGACGAAGTTAGACAGGAATCAATAACCGCTATAGCTGAGGTACAGAATGCAGGTGTGCAGGTTGTTATGATTACTGGTGATCGTATGGACACGGCTATGGCGATTGCAAAAGAAGCCGGTATTATTAAAAATAAGACAGATTTAGTATGGACCTCAGATGAACTTGCCAAGATGTCTGATGAAGAAATTAAAAAGAACTTGAAGAATATTCGTGTGGTAGCTCGTGCACTTCCTAGTGATAAGAGCCGATTGGTAAGGCTTGCACAGGAAATGAACCTAGTAGTCGGTATGACTGGAGACGGTGTAAATGACTCCCCTGCGTTAAAGAAAGCAGATGTAGGATTTGCTATGGGTGGAGGAACTGAAGTAGCCAAGGAAGCCAGCGAGATTGTTATAATGGACGATAATTTCAGTTCTATCGATAAAGCCATACGATATGGTAGAACAATCTTCAATAACATCAGGAAGTTTATTGTATTTCAGCTTACGATCAATGTCAGTGCTGTTCTTATTTCCTTTGTCTCCCCATTGTTGGGAATGAGGAATCCGCTTACGATTATCCAGATCTTATGGATTAATTTGATTATGGATACTCTGGCAGCCCTTGCTTTTGGTGGAGAACCTGCTTTAAAACGCTATATGAAGGAGAAACCAAAGAGAAGAGAAGAAAGCATTGTAAGTCCATGTATGTGGAGCAGTATTCTAACCGGAAGTTTGTGGATCTTTGCCTTAAGTATGCTGTTTTTAAAGCTTCCACTTATAGCAGATGTATTCCGATTAGATACTCTAGGTCATCATGATAAATACCTGTATACAGGATTCTTTACCTTTTATGTTATGCTGGCTGCCTTTAATGCTTTTAATGCTAGGACAGCAGAAATTAATTTATTTGACCATATTAGAGAAAACCATGGTTTTTGGAGAGTGATAGGACTAATCATAATTACACAGATAATTATGACGTATGTAGGCGGTGAAGTTCTTAACTGCTATGGTCTGGTATTTAAAGAGTGGGTACTTGTAATTGGTCTTGCCTTTACCATTATACCGGTGGATTTACTAAGAAAAGCGATTGTACGTAAAAAGAGCAAAGCATGTATAAATGAATAATGAATCAATAAGGGATTGCCGTACTAAGTTAGTGCGGCAATCTTTTTTTCTTGAATAATGGACAACGTTCCTAATTTATTTATGAAAATAAAACTATTTTATTACATAAGTTAAAGACTTTTTTGAATGTAAATTGTAAAGAAAAAACAGGAATGATAAGGTAAGGATACATCATGTGGAGGGAGGTATATATGCTTTTATATATTGGGAATGAAGAAGAATATCATTACTTACAGGAGTTATCTGATCAGCTGCAACAACCAATCTGCCTGATTCCAGCTCCGGAAGATCCAATGGACATTCTGGTTAATGCAAAGAGTCATTATTCCTATTACATCGTCAATATAAGCGATTATAAGGATAGAGTAAGGGACTTAATTTATGCGCTTAAGAATTTGGTTGGTAGTATAGAGGGGAATCTGATTCTTTTAGCTGTTAATATGACAAAGGAGACGCCTATAATTTGTGAATTGATGTATGCCGGATTCACCAATATTATGTTTGGTAAATCATCTTCAGTTAGCTCGTTTTCCACTTCTACAGCTCCCCCCTATTCAATGTCATATGAGACAGTACCATTGGTTGAAAATCATATAGACAGACAGGATATACCATTGGGACAATTTAAGACAGAGCCTATGGGAGAGGAAGATCTATTTGCCGGGGTAGAAAGGCAGTGTGATAGTCATTTCACAGGATTAGGACAAAGGAATAAGAATAAGAAGAAACTAATAAAAAAATGTTTTGTTGTTTGTGGTAGTACTCTGATATTTCTATTGGTATTGGCATCGGTTTATCAACTCTTAACTTGGAAGAGGGCCAATGAGGTACCCTCCGTTGATAAAGTGGCTTTATTAAAAGATGAAACTGACATTGCCTTGCCATCTGTGCCATTTATTGCTTCCATAGAACCTGCAATTAAAACTGAGCCTCCTAAAG
>JAEYRR010000256.1 GCA_023435505.1 Bacillota bacterium
GGGCAAAGTCTTCGCCCGTAGGCGTTATTGCTTCTACTAATTTCTTGTCTTTTGCCATGACAGCATCTCCCTTTCTTGTTTACACTAATGTTATCACACGGGACATCCTAAGGATTTTTTTATGTCATGGATTGTCTCCATAACGTAAAAAAATCCTTCAAGTCCACACAAGGGACCGAAAGATTCGGCGGTACCACCCTATTTAGCAACAAATCCCTTTATCGCTCTCTTTATCTCTATTAACGCTAGATACACGCTGTATTTTCATACAGAGCTCCAGGGTAGGTTCAGAACCTGCGCCTAAAGAACCTCTCACCAACGGTTCTCTCTCTTGATAGGCGGCATAGAACTTACTAATCCCCTTCTCAGCCGATATATAGGTTGATTGTAAGATACCTATTTTATTTTGTCAAGTCCCTCCTGTCTTAGAGCCTTCCTCAACAATAGTCTTTATGATGACAAGACCTAAGGGCCCTGCTAAAAATCCAATAACACCAAACAGCCGAAACCCCACAAACATCGCTACCAGAGTAAAGAATGGGTGAAGGCCGATCCTGTCGCCTAGCATCCGAGGTTCAATGAAAGAGCGGATAATTTCACATACAATATACATGGTCAGTACAACAGCCGCTGCAAAATAGTGACCTCCTATTAGCTTAATAATGGCCAGCGGTACAAGAAATAGACCACTTCCCAGAACGGGAAATGCATCCAGTACGGCAATTCCTATTCCCGCCAATACGGAATAAGGACTTTTGATCCAGATAAAGCCAGCAACTAAGATAACACTGTTAATCGACATGATTACCAGCTGGGTCTTTAAATACGCATATCCCACCTTCCCCAGTTTACTGGTAACAGGGGAGATAAATAGGTAAAAATCTGATGCCCTGTATTTTGTCATAATATCTTCATAATCCTGCAATAGATTGATAATGGCAATACAGATGATGAGCAAAAGAGAGAGAAGAGCAAAGATACCAATTAATATATTAATTGTCTTTTGAGAGATAATCGGCATTAAAAGATCTTTTATTGTTTCCCATACCGTACTCATATTATCGTCTAAGAATAGACTGGCTCTTCCTTTTTCCCATCCAAAGATACGATCACAGTGGGTACAGACAGAGTCCATGCTGCCAGCAATAGCCTCCGTATAGAATGGTATATTATTAATCAGATTCTTTAGCTGCCGAAATAGGATTGTGCCTAGATAAAAGAAGCCTCCTCCTAATACAACGATAGTAAGAATGAGACTGAAGATGGAGCTGATAATTAACGGGAAATGCATACGGTTTTTGAGAAAGTTCACTATGGGCATAATAAGCCTAGCAATTAAATAGGCAATTAAAAAAGGAAAGACTAAGGGCAACAGATAACGAAAACCAATATACACGCCAAAAACAGACACTAGGATAAGCCACATCTGGTGTCTTAGCCGTTGTCTATTGATTTCCTGCTCGTCCTTAATTCTTTCCTGTGATTCCTTCACTCTTACACCTCAGCAAACTCACTATTTTTTATAGCACTACCATGGGAATGATATATTCATAGTATGAGTAAAACAAAGTTTGCTATGTGTGATAATATTTTCTATATGTAGATAAATATTCTATTTATCCTATATATTACCATATTGAGGTTTTAAAATGGAAACAGGGTATCAAAACTCCTAAGTGTCTTAAAATTCCCCTTTGCTGCGATATCTCCAGTCATAAATGCCTTTTGGAAGGTTAGAGAGCCTCCGATTATCTTTGTCAACACAGAATCAGTTGTTCTAGCCATAACATCAGCATCGGACTTCTCACCGTAATAACATTGAATCTGATCTTCTACAATTTCAATGACTAACGTTTTATTCTTATCCTTAATTTCAATGGCATAACTGGCTTTAAAGTTCTCCATTGGTTGGAATACATCCTTTATCTTTTGAAGGATATCTTCCTCTTTTCCTTTGTTTTCTCCCAACATTTCCTTAAACAGCATCGTAAGTTCATGAATATCTTCCTTCTGTTTCTTTATATAGTTGTCATCTGACGCATAGACAGAAAGCTGTTCACTTTCCTGTGGTGTAAGTTCTAAGGAAAGATTCCGTAAAACTTTACTTCTCATTACGGTCTGACTATTAGGAAGCATCTTCGTTTTTTGGCTTATCGCACGGTAAAGTGCTTCTGCATGCTTTTCGATTACTACTGCATAGTCTGCGTTTGTCTCAAATTCTACATGATCCTCCACATAAGCAGTAAGTCCTGGTTGCACTCGGCCACCTAGCATCTCCCAAGCAATATTCAGACTTTTCTCTGCATCCCTCTCCCCACAGGTCGTGGATAGCACTACTGGAAGCATATATAGACCTGACAGCTTTTCCTTATCCCCATAGAACCAGCAGGCATCTAAGAATTGCTGCATATAACCGCCTATCCCATACCATTCAACGGTAGTTGCCAAAATTACACCATCCACTCCCTTTAATGTCTGTGGAAGCATAGTAATTGTATTCTTCTCTTCAAATAGATTATATCGATCTACTTCAACTCTTAATTCTTTAAGGACCTCTTCCAGCTTACTCATAACATATAATGCCGGATCCTCCATTAGTCCTCGTCCACCATAATAAATATTAATCTTCATTGCCATCACCCTGTCCTTTGGTTTCTACGAATCGTATCTAATACAATACATGTAATAACGCCTATAAAAAATCCTACTATATGCGCGATATTATCAACATTTCCCTGCGCCCGGAATCCACTGTACACAGTAACAACTACAAATAAAATAAATCGTTTTGCTGATACATCAAAGCCTCTTCCACGGTAACGAATTACCAGGTAGCCGAACCCTCCGATAATTCCAAAAATAGCACCAGAAGCACCTAACCCTACTACAGTTTCACCAATCTCATTAAAATAAAAAACAGATCCTACATTAGCAAGAAGTCCTGCGGTTAGGTAGATAATTAGAAAACGTATGCTTCCGAAATTGGTCTCCAACATATAACCGACAACTGCAAGTACCAGCATATTATTAAATAGATGTTCAAAACCTGCATGTAGAAACATAGCTGTAAATAAGCGAAAATACTGGTGACCTTCTACTATATCAGAATAACTGGTCGCTCCCCAGTTGATATAGTTCTGGATCTCTGCCTGATCACTTAAGATAGTTCCCCAAATGGAAGGTATCCTCAGCTTACTTTCTGTAATCTTCATAAGAATGAGAATTACAACGTTGATAACGATTAGAGTCATTGTACAGACCGGTTTCCCTTTTAGCCAGTTCCTAAGCGAACCGTTTGGGAAAACCCCATTCCTAGTCCCAACAAAGCCATCGCCCTTCTTAAAGACAGGCTCTGTAAACTCAGGATTTACCCTATGGTACTGTCCAATTAACAAGTTATCCAGTAGGTTTCTTACATTACCAAAATTCATTGGCTGATTTTCAAATACAACTAAGCGGTTATTCAAAGTGTCCACTACCCACTGGCTATATTGACTACTCTGACAATATGGCTTGGCTACCTCTAACTCTCTGGTGCAAAGCAAGCTTAATAATTCTACTCTTAAATAACCTTTCTGGTAATAAGCCTTCTCCACCTGATCTACAATATGCAGACATTGTTCTGGAGTAAACCTTACTTCTACATCCAAATCAAAAATCACTATAACTCTTACATCTTGGGCTTCTGCCTTATACAAAACTCTGACATTCTCAAAATTGGTATTCTGTATGCCATATTGCTGATGCCAGAAAAACTCTGCTAATCTTTCAATCATTGCTATCCCCCTAATTTATTATTCGGGTAAAAGCACGTTTCATAATGCGGTGCTTAATAGATATAGTATATCATCACAATAGATATCATATCATAAAAGCACTGTATTTTCCATTTATTATTTACACGGATAGCTGATAAACGGCATCTGCAAATCGAATAGAATCACCAAGATGAAGAAGTTGATTTACTTGCGGTAGCAAACGAGCTTCATTTACATAAGTCCCATTTAGAGAATTGACATCCTTAATATATAGATCTCCTTCCTGTATGACAAATACGCCATGTACACGACTCACCTTAGGATCCATTATAACACCACTAACTTGAGTATCATCCTTACCAATGAAAAAGGGAGTGTGTTGAATCCATATTACATCTGAAATACTGTGGTTACATGGCAGCAGCTTATAAGATAATTTTTTAGGTGGACGGTTTTTCTTTTCAGACTCTCCAAATGCCTTCCAAGCAATATATCCTTCTATAATAAAGGCGATCCCTACATAGACAATGGTTTTCTTAATGTCCAACTGATGTCCGATTCTGGCATAAAACACCCCACAGACATATAAAACACAAAACAGGATAAGAAAAGCTACTGTGGTAATTATAAATATAAGAGTCCCTTTGTTAAGGGGCACTTCCATCTCCTCAGATTTTACAAGTTGGGACTTGGCTTCGTAATATTGTTTAACCGGCTCCTCCATTACACTCTGAACTTGACTATTTACCTCTTTTTTCTTCTCTTCTTCTAGTTCAGGTGTAGTCGTAATAATAACGGGTTTTTCTTTGGTTTTCTCTTCATTAAAATGATAATTTTTTACATAACATAATATTTTCTTTGTAGAAAAGCTTTCTTCTCCCACCATTTGATAGAGCTGATACACTAGCTTTACTGCTGCAAGATCCTCATAATCAATTAGATTCATAAGACAACCAATAATACCGGCAATTTGCTGTCTGATGGGCTCTTTATAATCTGGGCAATAGCAAAAATAAAATCTGTCTTCACTAGCATTAAGATAGATGTATTCCAGTCCTATTAGATAACTGCTCTCCTCCAGATAATACTCTCCTCCTTGGATCAAGGCCTCTAACAATTGAGTAATAAATTGTTTCACATTGACTTCACATAAACGTTTTCTCTTAGAAAAGCTAAGAAATGACTCTTTTTCAGTGGTATCATAGAGATATCGTACCATTCCTTCTTCATAGAGCTTTTGTACAGGAAGCAAGAACTCAATCTTATTTTCCTTAAGCATATAATAACGAAAGTCTTCTTCCTCTCCCTTTGGTTCTATAAGAACAGCCAGTTCATTATGATTTAGAGACACTGACTCTTTGATTTTCATGAAACTCTCCTCTCTTAATTATTTATTCAGAAAATCACCTACCTTACTTAAAAACTCTTTGATACGATCCATTCCCTTAATCTGTGTCACAGTATCTAGAACTACCTCTGCTTTTCTCGCAAAGTTCTCAGGGTGATGAAAGTCTCTTTGTTGGCTTACCGATACCTGGTTATTGTTCTTACTATATTTTAATATCATGGGAAGGCTTATTCTGCTCACCGCCTCTATATCAATCTGGCAGAAATCCTCCTGTAGATCTATTGTAATATTACTAATATCACAGATTAAAAGTTTCCCCTTCACTTCCTGATCAATATAATAAATCAACTCTTCCTTATGTTTGTCAGCCTTCTCACCAAGTAAATTAGTGTCCAATAATCTACTATAGTGTATCTCACTACTTAAAACATCACTGGGCTGGTGACAAAGTTGATTGGAACGAACCAAAGCTTCGTCAGCTACAGTCTGAAGTACTACCTTATCATGGAGTATAAGTGACATATACATAAGACTGAAGATGACCACTAGGATGGTGGGGACAATAAATACTGCTTCTACCGTAATGCTTCCCTTTAGCTGACCACCTCTCACCCAAGATACACCCCCAGATAACTTAGTAGGATAAACGGTACAAATGGGATACTGTCCTTCTTCGTGATTTTCTTAAGGCTTAGTAAGACAATGGAAAATAGAGCAGCCAAAAATAGACTATAAAACAGTACGACACAGCCTCCATATAGCCCCATAACAAAACCCACTAACATCACAATCAGTCCATCACCACTACCAATGGCTCCATGGAAGACTTTACTAAGAACCAACAGCACGCCACCCAGTAAGACACCAAATGCACTGACTCCCCACCCCATACTCTGGTCTATGAAGGAGAGCAGAAGGACTGCTACCCCACAGCTTAAGAGTAGTAGTACCGGTACTTTCTTATTCTTAATATCCAAAACAGAGCTTATGATGAGAACGACGATGAGGATGATACTTTTTATAATAGCTGGATTCATAATTGTTTCCTTTCTTAATTTACTAGTTATAGCACTTGGAGCAAGGTTTTCTGCTTCCAACTTCTGATTTCTTTATAGCAATAATGTCGTGGTTGATCTTTATACAAAGTTTATTGGTATGATAACGGTCGCCATATTCGGTAATATAATAACTTTGCTGATGAGCCTGTCCTTTAGCACATTCCTCACAAGGATAGTAAATTGCTCCACTTTTATTACGTAAGGTTTCTAAAGCCTTATCCAAAACACATTGTATTTTTACCGTTAGATAGGTACAGCTTTTTTGACTATGATATAC
>JAEYRR010000259.1 GCA_023435505.1 Bacillota bacterium
ACACTATGGTATTATCCAGATTAATCGAAGGAGAATACTATAACATTGATCAAATGCTTTCTAATGATTATGAAACTAAGGTTACTATTAATAACCGTGAGTTTTTAGAATGTATTGATCGTGCTACACTTTTAATTAAAGAATCTGAAAAGAAACCAATTATTGTGAATGTTACAGATGATAATATGGGATTAAAAATCAATTCCTCCATCGGATCTATGGATGAGGATATTGATATTCGTAAAGAAGGTAAGGATATCTTAATTGGTTTTAATCCTAAGTTTTTAATAGATGCATTAAGAGTAATCGATGATGAAGAGGTAGATATTTATTTAATCAATCCTAAGGCTCCTTGTTTTATTAAGGATAAGGAAGAGACTTATATTTACTTGATTCTCCCAGTTAACTTTAACGCTGCTTCTAATTAATTACTGAAGCATTAATATTCTTCAGATTTGGAATAATATGTTTTAGAAGGAGTTATTTATGGATATAATTAAATTACGAGAAGAATACATCAAACTTGGTCAAGCATTAAAAGCTGCTAATCTGGTAGGATCTGGATTAGAAGCTAAGATTGCAATTCAGGACGGACTGGTAAAGGTAAATGGTCAAGTAGAGTTGCAAAGAGGAAAAAAATTACATGATGGAGACATCATAGAATTTGAAAATGAGCAGGTTAAGATAGAACAATGATTATAGAATCCTTAGAGTTAAGTGATTATCGTAATTATGACACATTGTCTCTAAAGTTTGACAATGGTATAAATATACTGTATGGAGACAATGCCCAGGGAAAGACCAATATACTAGAGGCCATGTATCTTTGTTCCACAACTAAGTCACATCGTGGAAGTAAGGATAAAGAGATAATACGTCTTGGTACGGATGAATCCCACATAAGGATGATGACTGGAAAAGATGGCATCTCTCATAAAATTGATATGCATCTAAAGAAGAATAAGCCCAAGGGTATCGCGATGGATGGTATTCCTATTCGAAAATCAGGAGAGCTTCTAGGGTTTATTCATATTGTATTTTTTTCTCCGGAAGATTTGAGCATCATAAAAAATGGTCCGGGAGAAAGACGTCGTTTTATCGATATGGAGCTATGTCAGCTAGATAAAGTTTATCTATATAATCTTTCAAAATATAATAAGATTATCACGCAAAGAAACAATTTACTAAAGCAAATTAATTATTCTGATTCCCTTCGTGATACTTTAGAAGTATGGGACCAGCAGCTAGTGGTCTGTGGAAGGGAAGTTATTAAAGCAAGGAAAAAATTTATAGAACAATTGAATTCCATTATCTTTGGAATACATAAGAAGTTATCAGGTGGGCGAGAAGAATTAGTGATTCAATATGAGCCCAATGTAACCGCTGATGTATTTGAGGATAAATTGAAGAAGTCCAGAGATAGGGATATCCAGTCAAGGATGACTTCTGTCGGTCCACATAGGGATGATATCATTTTTATGATTGGTGACATTGATATCCGTAGATTCGGGTCCCAGGGGCAGCAAAGGACTTCTGCCTTGTCTTTAAAGCTTTCAGAGATTGAGTTAGTTCGCAGGGTAATTAAAGATGAACCAATTCTTTTATTAGATGATGTACTATCGGAACTCGACAGAAACAGGCAGACTTATCTTTTAGATAGTATAGACAATATTCAGACATTTGTTACATGCACAGGATTAGAAGAATTTGTAAACCAAAGAATTCAGATTAACAAGACATTTCATGTGGTCGAAGGCAGTGTAATGGAAAAATTGTCTGATTAGTAAAGTCTTTACTTGTAAGAAAAAATGTCTTCTACAAAACAGGTGGAAGTCAATTAGGAGGATATATATGAGTGCAGAATACGGAGCAGACCAAATACAAATATTAGAAGGCTTAGAAGCTGTACGTAAAAGACCGGGAATGTATATTGGAAGTACCTCGTCAAAAGGACTACATCACCTTGTTTATGAAATCGTAGACAATTCAGTAGATGAGGCTCTTGCAGGATATTGCGATACCATTGATGTTACAATTAATGAGGACAACTCTATTACTGTTATTGACAATGGTCGAGGTATACCGGTTGGTATTAATAAAAAAGCAGGACTTCCTGCTGTAGAGGTTGTATTTACGATCCTTCATGCCGGTGGAAAGTTTGGTGGTGGAGGATATAAGGTATCTGGAGGACTTCATGGTGTTGGTGCTTCTGTCGTAAATGCACTTTCTGAATGGCTAGAAGTAGTGATTTATTCTGAAGGCAAGATGTATAAGCAGCGCTATGAACGTGGTAAAGTTATATATCCATTAAAAGAAATGGGAGAGACAGACAGGCAAGGAACAATGGTTACCTTTAAACCTGATCCAGAGATCTTTGAAGAAACTGTTTATGATTATGAGATATTAAAACAGAGATTACGTGAGATGGCATTCTTAACAAAGAATATTAAGATCATCTTACGTGATAAGAGAAATGACCAGGATATAGAAAGAACCTTCCATTATGAAGGAGGTATTATTGAGTATGTAGCATACCTGAATCGCCATAAAAATCCACTTTATGATAACATTATTTATTGTGAAGGACGAAAAGAGGATGTCTATGTAGAAGTTGCTTTTCAGCATAATAATACCTATAACGAAGGAATCTATAGTTTTGTAAATAATATAACAACTCCCGAAGGTGGTACTCATCTGGCAGGATTTAAGAATGCCTTAACCAAGGTATTTAATGATTATGCAAGAAGTCAGAAAATCTTAAAGGATAACGAGGCAAACCTCAGCGGCGAAGACATTAGGGAAGGTCTGACTGCTATTGTAAGTATTAAGATTCCTGAGCCACAGTTTGAGGGACAGACCAAGCAGAAGTTAGGAAATAGTGAAGCAAGAGGAGCGGTAGACAATATCGTATCAGAGCAGTTGACAATTTTCTTAGAGCAGAATCCTGCAGTAGCAAAAATGATTGTAGAAAAGTCTGTTCTTGCTCAGCGTGCCCGTGATGCCGCTAGAAAGGCAAGAGAGCTTACCAGGAGAAAATCTGCTTTAGAGGGACTAAGTTTACCAGGAAAGCTTGCAGATTGTTCGGACAAGAATCCTAAAAATTGTGAAATCTATATTGTAGAGGGAGATTCCGCTGGTGGAAGTGCTAAGACAGCTCGTTCTCGTGCAACTCAGGCTATACTTCCTTTGCGTGGAAAGATTCTTAATGTCGAAAAATCAAGATTAGATAAGATTTTAGTCAACGAAGAAATTAAGGCCATGATTACTGCTTTTGGTACAGGTATATCAGAGGACTTTGATATTAGTAAATTAAGATATCATAAGATTATTATCATGACAGATGCCGATGTGGATGGTGCTCATATCAGTACCTTACTATTGACCTTCCTATATCGTTTTATGCCAGATTTGATTAAGGAAGGCCATGTATATCTGGCACAGCCACCACTATACAAAGTAGAGAAGAATAAAACAGTTCGCTATGCGTATAGCGATGAGGAACTAAACAGTATTCTTACAGAGCTTGGACGGGATGGAAACAATAAGATCCAGCGATACAAAGGTCTTGGAGAGATGGATGCTGAGCAGCTATGGGATACTACCATGGATCCAGAGAAAAGAGTTCTTCTTCGTGTCAATATGGATGATGAAGCTACTTCCGAACTAGACGTTACCTTTAATACTCTGATGGGAGATAAGGTAGAACCTAGACGAGAATTCATAGAATTAAATGCAAAATATGTTAAGAATTTAGATATCTAACACTCGGACGAGAGTGATTTTACAAAATTGGAGGAAGTAAAATGGACGAGAATATCTTCGATAAAGTGCATGACGTGGACCTAAAAAAGACCATGGAAACCTCATATATTGATTATGCCATGTCAGTTATTGCGGCTCGTGCTTTACCAGACGTTAGAGATGGGTTAAAGCCTGTACAAAGAAGAATTTTATACGCAATGATTGAGTTAAATAATGGACCTGACAAACCACACCGTAAATGTGCTCGTATTGTCGGTGATACAATGGGTAAATATCATCCTCACGGTGATAGTTCTATCTATGAGGCTTTAGTAAAGCTTGCCCAAGACTTTAATACCAGATATCCATTGGTAGATGGTCATGGAAACTTTGGTTCTGTGGATGGGGATGGCGCAGCTGCTATGCGTTATACAGAAGCAAGATTAAGCAAAATCTCCATGGAGATGCTTTCTGATATTAATAAAGATACGGTAGATTTTATTCCTAACTTTGATGAAACTGAGAAAGAACCAGTAGTTCTGCCTTCCAGATATCCGAATCTTCTTGTTAATGGTACCTCAGGTATTGCTGTAGGTATGGCAACCAACATTCCTCCTCACAACCTAAGAGAAATCATTAATGCGGTTGTAAAAATTATTGATAATCGTATTGAGGAAGATAAGACAACCACGATTGATGAAGTTATGGAAATCGTTAAAGGTCCTGATTTTCCAACCGGAGCGACGATCCTTGGACGTCGAGGGATTGATGAGGCATATCGTACCGGCCGTGGTAAGATTAGAGTTCGCGCCGTAACAGAAGTAGAGCCTATGGCCAATGGCAAGAACAGAATTATTGTAACGGAACTACCTTATATGGTAAATA
>JAEYRR010000266.1 GCA_023435505.1 Bacillota bacterium
TATTTACCACTAGTCATGAAGATAAATACAATGATCAGATTAATGAGTTAATCGATATCTTCATGCCACCGGAAAACAGCAGTCCGGAGCAGCTTGAAGAAGCCCGTCGTAATATAGAAAAATATGCGGATTACAGAACGTATCTTAGCTTTGATATGGAACAGATCATTGAAGGAATGCCACCTATGCGGTTAAGTCGAATGCTTACTAAGAACTCTGGAGGTGAAGGGCAGAATCCTCTGTATGTTGCATTACTAGCCAGCTTTGCAGAAGTATATCGCATCAGTTTCCGCGGTGGTATTAAAAGAAGATTGACCCCTAGACTGGTGGTGTTAGATGAAGCTTTCTCGAAGATGGATGGGGAGAAGGTGGCCAGCTGTCTGGAACTTATTCGTAAATTGGGCTTCCAGGCCATTATTAGTGCTACAAATGACAAGATTCAGAACTAAGTAGAAAGTGTAGATAAGTCCTTTGTCTTTGCCAATCCAAACAAATCCTATATTTCCATTCAGGAATTCGAACGGCAGGATTTTAAAGAATTACTTGCAATCGAAGAAAATCATTAATAAAAAGGTAGCGGTGTATAAGTCCCGCTACCTTAAATAATGTTTGAATCTAGGATAGGGATATGATATAATGTCCCACAGAAGAAATATTAATGTTTTAAAAGCACTACATAATACTGGTGAGGAGAGATCGATTTGGATAAGCTACGTATATTAGTAAAAGGAATCGTGAAAGACAAAGAGAAGTATCTGATTGTGGAAAAATGGTACGATGACAATTTTGTTGATCCTTGCAAATGGGAATTTGTGGATGGAGAGCTGATTCTAGGAGAGAGCCCAGAAGTAGCTGTTCAAAGAGTTCTATTTGAAAAAACTGGTATGACCTGTGAGGTAGAACGTACCTTATATACTTGGTCTTTTGAACGAGGTGACGATTGGAATATTGGTATTACTTTCCTTTGCTCCACTTCTAATCCTGAAGTAGTGTTAGCTGAAGATTTAAGCAATTACAAGTGGATTGCTATAGATGAATTTCATAAATATATTAGTAATAAGGCAGTGTTAGGTGATGCCATAGCTTCTCTATAGAAGTTATGGCAACCTACCTGCTATTTTTATAGTATGGGGATTTTAGGTAAATTTAAGGAACTGCATAAGGAGGATAAACATTGAAGATTCTTATTAAACAAGGGTATGTATTAGACCCTGCCACCAATACAGAAGGAATTTATGATATCTTGATAGAAAACGACAGAATTGCCAAAGTTGCTGTTACTATAGAACAACAGGCTGATCAAGTGATTGATGCAAGTAGTTTATATGTAATGCCTGGATTTATCGACCTCCATGTACATCTTAGAGAACCTGGTTTTGAATATAAGGAGACCATCGAATCCGGTGTTCGTGCAGCAGCGAAGGGCGGTTATACCACCATTTGTCCAATGCCAAACACTAAGCCGGCTACTGACTGTAAAGAGATAGTAGAATATGTAGTACATAAGGCTAAAGAACTGGGTATTATTCATGTTCTTCCTGTAGGTGCAGTAACAATTGGCCAACAAGGAGAGGAATTGTGTGATTTTAAGGACATGAAAGATGCCGGAATCTGCGCTTTAAGTGAAGATGGCAAATCAGTTATGGAGACTGATTTATACTGTGAAGCGATGGTTGCGGCCAAAGAGCTTAATCTACCTATCTTTGCCCACTGTGAAGACAGAAGCCTGGTTCGTGGTGGAGTAATCAATGCTGGAGCAAAAGCAGAGGAATATGGACTTAAGGGAATCACCAATGCAGTGGAGGATGTCATTGTGGCAAGAGATATCCTCTTGGCAAAAGAAGCTGGGTGTCAGCTGCATCTTTGCCACTGTTCCACTGAGGACAGTGTGCTTCTCGTGAAGATGGCCAAAGAAATGGGGTTAAGGGTGACGGCAGAGGTATGTCCACATCATTTTACCCTTTCTGATGAAGACATTACAAGAAACCATGGAGATTATAAAATGAATCCTCCCCTTCGAAGTCCACGGGACGTAGAAGCCTTAAAAAGAGGACTAAAGGAAGGTATCATGGAGGTTATCTCTACCGACCATGCTCCACATGGGCAGGAGGAGAATGATCAGACCATGGATAAGGCACCATTTGGAATCGTTGGTTTGGAAACCGCGTTTTCTCTAGGAGTAACAGAGCTTGTCCGTAAAGGTTACCTGACAAAGCTTCAGCTGGTGGAGAAGATGAGTACCAATCCAGCCAAGATTCTTGGTATAGAGAAAGGTTCTCTAAAGGAAGGAAGCCCTGCAGACCTTGTTCTTGCAGACTTTGATAAGGAAGTAGTCATAGATGCCAGTGAGTTCGCTTCAAAAGGAAAGAATACGCCTTTTGACGGACGTAAGGTATATGGTCAGATAGAAATGACCATTTGCGATGGAAAGATTGTTTACCAAATATAAAGGAGAGATGATAACACCATGATTAACAAACTAGTAAAGAAGATTCAGGAAAATAAAGCCCCTATTGTAGTAGGATTAGATCCAATGCTATCCTATATTCCAGAATTTATTAAAAAACAAGCTTATAATGAAAAGGGAGAGACCTTAGCTGGAGCAGCAGAAGCAATCTGGCAGTACAACAAAGGAATTGTGGATGCTACCTATGATCTTATTCCAGCTGTAAAACCACAGATTGCTATGTATGAGCAGTTTGGTATTGAAGGTTTGATAGCCTACAAAAAGACCATTGATTACTGTAAGGAAAAGGATTTGGTTGTAATTGGTGATATCAAGAGAGGAGATATCGGCTCTACCTCTGCAGCCTATGCCACCGGTCATCTTGGAAAGGTAACAGTAGGAAGTAACGTATATGCAGGGTTTGATGAAGACTTTGCAACAGTAAATCCTTATCTTGGTTCTGATGGAGTGAATCCATTTATCGAAGTTTGTAAGGAAGAGAAGAAGGGAATCTTTGTCCTAGTTAAAACTTCTAATAAGTCCAGTGGAGAGTTACAGGATCTTGAGGTAAATGGTAAGCCAATCTATGAGATCGTTGGTGAATTGGTTGCTGGCTGGGGAGAACAGTGCATGGGTGATGCTTATAGCTATGTTGGAGCAGTAGTTGGAGCAACTTATCCGCAAATGGGTAAGGTATTACGTCAAATTATGCCTAAGACCTATATCTTAGTGCCAGGCTATGGAGCTCAAGGGGGGAAAGGTGCTGATTTGGTACATTTCTTCAATAAAGATGGCTTGGGAGCAATCGTAAATTCATCCCGTGGCATTATAGCTGCCTACCAACAGCCAGCCTATGAAAAATATGGGGAACTTGCTTATGCAGATGCTTCCAGACAGGCCGTGTTAGACATGAAAGCAGATATAATGGAGGCTTTATCTAAAAAATAGACTTGGTCTTCAAAATACTATGAAACTAGTTGGAGGAGCGTAGACTAAGAATATAGGATAGGAGAATATAATGTCAAATACAGTGAAAAAAACAGTACTTATAACTAGGGCGGAAGAGATACAGGAGAGTATCTTCAGTATGTGTATAGAGGACAGACAGATGGCGGAGAGTGCAAAGCCTGGTCAATTTGTTTCCCTGTACTGTAAGGATGGAAGTAGGCTACTTCCAAGACCAATCAGCATCTGTGAGATTAACAAAGAGAAGGGAACCCTTCGCTTGGTATATCGTGTAGCAGGAAAGGGGACAGAGGAATTTTCTCATCTTCATGCCGGAGCAAATATCAGTGTTTTAGGACCATTAGGGAATGGATTTACCCTGGAAGGCACCAAAGCGTTGCTTGTTGGAGGGGGAATCGGAATACCTCCCATGCTGGAATTAGCAAAGACTCTAGCTTCCATGAACATTGAAGTACAGGTTGTTTTAGGGTATCGTGATGTATTATTCTTAAACCAGGAATTTGAGGCTTACGGTAAAGTGTATATCTCCACAGAGGATGGAAGTTTTGGTACCAAAGGAAATGTTATAGATGCAATCCATGAAAATTCCTTAGAGGCGGATGTAATCTATGCCTGTGGTCCTACGCCTATGCTTAAGGGAGTAAAGGCTTACGGCTTAGAGCATAAGATTACCACTCAGCTGTCCTTAGAAGAGAGAATGGCTTGTGGAGTAGGAGCCTGTCTTGGCTGTGTATGTAAGACTAAGGAGAAGAATCCGATGACTCAGGTAAACAATAAACGAATCTGTAAAGATGGTCCCGTATTCTATGCTCAGGAGGTGGAACTATAATGAACACTAGTGTGAATTTTGCAGGAGTAGAACTGAAGAATTCTGTTCTGACTGCTTCCGGAACCTTTGGCTCAGGGAAGGAGTATGCAGAGTTTGTAGATCTAAATCGTTTAGGCGGAGTAGTGACCAAAGGGGTTGCCAATATCCCATGGGCCGGAAATCCTACTCCAAGAGTAGCAGAAACCTATGGTGGTATGCTCAATGCCATTGGGCTACAAAACCCTGGGATGGAAGTCTTTATTGAAATGGATATTCCATTTTTAAAACAGTTTGATACAAAGGTAATTGTAAATGTTTGCGGAAAATCCCTGCAGGATTATTGTGAAGTGGTAGAACGCCTAGCACAGGAGCAGGTGGATTTATTAGAAATCAACATCAGTTGTCCCAATGTAAAGGAAGGCGGGATTGCCTTTGGACAAAATCCACAGTGTGTTGAGAATATCACCTATGAATTAAAGAAGAGGGCAAAACAGCCAATTATAATGAAGCTCAGTCCTAATGTGACGGATATCACGGAGACAGCGAGAGCTGCAGAAGCAGGAGGAGCAGATGGACTGTCCCTAATCAATACCCTAACGGGTATGAAGATTGATGTGAATAAGAGAGCCTTTGCACTGGCCAACAAGACTGGCGGGTTATCAGGACCAGCAATTAAGCCGATTGCAGTGCGTATGGTATACCAAGTGGCGAATGCTGTAAAGCTTCCGATCATAGGAATGGGTGGAATTATGAATGCAGAGGATGCCTTGGAGTTTATCATGGCAGGTGCTACTGCAGTCAGTGTGGGGACAGCTAATTTTGTCAACCCATATGCGACTGTAGAGATTGTGGAAGGAATTGAAGAATTTATGAAAAAGCATGGGGTTAGGGACATTCAAGAATTAATTGGATGTGTAAAATAGAGCGTAGTCAATACTTTGAATTATAAATGTGAAAGAAAGGCTATAGGTGGCCTATATAGGAGGATTAGACATGGAAGCTTACAAGCAGGAATTTATTGAATTTATGGTAGAATGTGGCGTTCTTCGCTTTGGTGATTTTGTGACAAAGAGCGGGCGAAAGACACCATTTTTTGTAAATACAGGCTTTTATCGTACCGGAGCACAATTG
>JAEYRR010000275.1 GCA_023435505.1 Bacillota bacterium
CCACATCTCACTTTCAAATTTTCTTATGCTTTTGACGTCAAAAATAAGCATAAGTGAATTAAAAATACATTTCAATAGTTTTCTATAAATTTCCAATGTGAATTAACAAAATTTATCATTCTCCTTAAACGTTATGTAAGTTGTTTCAAGTCTTCACTCGCGCTTCTGAAAAAGAAAGACCCAAACGATTTCTCGTTTGAGTCTTTCTTTTTCACAATGCGGAAGATGGGACTTGAACCCACACGTTCGTAGAACACAGCATCCTTAGTGCTGCCTGTCTGCCATTCCAGCACTTCCGCATATTATTATGTCTTCAGGAGTATTACCTAGCGACAAAAGATATTCTATCATAACATAAATGAAAATTCAAGTATAAATTGTTCTTTTTTCATCTACAACTTGATTATTATTCTGATATGTCCATTTATAGTAATTCTCTTTCCCTTTTCCTGTACAACTTGTATAAATCAAAAAAATGTGTGGAAACTATAAATGTTCCATAGATTTCTCTGGGGCATTACGGCTGTAGCAAGGAATCTTGATGAGACGTAATCACTGCACAACCGGGTATTATGCAGATCTGTCCGACAGACTCCATCCGTTTTTACGCGAAATAGTGAAGTATTCACTCTTTCTTCAGTCGTATGAACGGACTACGCTGGCAAACAGAATGCATACTGGTCTGTAGAAATGGAATTATCGGTACGAATATCCCCATTAGGAGTCATTGCATCATACTATGCCAACAAGAAATGCCATAGCAACATCAATTGATGTCACTATGGCACTCTTTATTGGGCTGTTTTTTCAGCCCCTTGTTTTAATACTCCCCTATATTGACTAAACTACCCCAAGGCGATTCATAGCTTAAGCGTTAAAACTTCTCCCTGATACGCTTCTATCGTAGAAGTAGACCTTGTAGTAATTAATGCAATCATATTATTTTCCTTGCAGTATGACTTAACATACTTAGCAATTTCTATCAGTGTTGTATCTTCAAATGCACCATCGTTATTGGATAGTATAAGAAGTCTAGCATTACGTTTTTGGGATATAAACAACCTTGTTTTAATCTGATCTAAAACCTCCAAATTACATAATGGCTTTTCCTTGTATTGCAAAAGTTCGTTGTCTAATAAGAACATTTCAATCTCTTTAGCAAAAGAGTCACTAAATATCCTATTGGCAAGTCCAAAAAAGCTAAGATAATCTTCTATACTCAATGATGTTTTTGAAAATTCATCGTCAATGTAATCTACATTATAATCAGCAAGAGAATGAATTTGCTTACTATCTGCTTCCAACAGATAACAATGTTCACGCCCCTTCAACATGGTCTGAAGAAAATCATCTAAGACCTGTGTACTCTTACTGGTCAGTAGAATGACTGAAGAACTCAACGCAAATCTGACTCTAATCTTGTTGTAATCATTTACCACCAGTTCCATATATCGTACCCTTACTATTTCTTCTGTACTAATTGCATAAGGTCTTTTCTCGTAATCTTCTCTGCTCCTTCTGGCTTCTCAGGTTCATAAAAATAGAACCAACATCCATTACTGCCCCATCCAAAGGTTACAGCTGTAGTAAACATAAAAACGGTAGCTAAGTTAGTGATAAGTTTCTGACGCATTTTCTTCATATTCAATCTCTCCTTTACTCTTTGATCTGGCTAACTGTTTGACCGACCATATTGGGAGTAAAGCCATTGATTGACAAAACATCGCCAATACAGCAATCAGTGCATACTGCAATATCGCTTTACCCAATATTGTCCCTATAGCAATCAGCATAAGTTCGATAAATACAATTACTAGGCTTGTCTTTCTGTGTTTTACTCTTACTTCCATACTGGTTTTTTTGTTTTTAGCTGCATAAGAAATACAGAGAACACAACTGACTACCAGCAAAACAAAAATAAGAACATACTGTATGGTTGTATTGGATACTTGTTTACTTATGTAGATGGATCCCACCTGGCATAGGAGGAATACTCCTATACATATACTATGTGATTTTGCATGAGCTCCCCCTGAAAATATCCTTAATGGCATGAAGAACACACAAAAGAGTAAGGTTTCCATCGGAATTTTTAAAATACAAGCTACAGTAATAACAAGTATCATGTTTACAAGCGTTGAAATGGCGATTTCTAACCCATATAAGATTACATCGTAATATTCCTTGTTATCTATGGTGCTAAATAGTGTGTCTACAAGTTTTTGTGTTACCACTCGATAAATCATGGTTTCTACCTCCATTTGTATAATTCATATTATACTATTACAAGGTCAACTATCAATAAATTCTCATTATGTTGCATTATTAACTCGCAATAAAGCATATTTTATTGTAATATGTATAATTATAAGTAAATCATGCAGAATCATGAATGCTTAAATTTGACATGGATTTTATTACTAATGTATAATAGTATCTGTGTTTATAAAATGCTATGGGGGTGTACATATGAACTATGATCTACTTGTATCGTTAATGGATTCTGCTCTACTTTGTAGACTGTATAATAACTTAATGCATTTTAGATTTAATCCAAAATATCGATACATTAGCGGCGTCACCGCCATGGTGATTTTAGCCTTAAGATATTTCATTTGTCAGAATGTATCAGATCAAACAGAATACATAGTTCGAATTCTATTTAATTCAGCAATATTCTTCATTGCTTTCCTGTTTTATTTAGATAGTTTTCGTAAGAAGATTCTCATTTCTTTTATCTATTTTGTGCTGATGATTTTATCTGAATTTATAGTGATGATAATCCTCACAGTTGCTACCCAGAAGCCCATTGACCATGTGATACAGAGCAATGAGGCCGTACGTCAGGCCTGTATCCTAGTTACAAAACTGATTTCCTTTTACTTTGTGGAGCAACTGATTATTCGTTTCCATGATTATAAAGAAGTGACCTTCAACTATATGAAGGAATTAACCTTAATATTGGTATTCAACTTTCTTTTATTTGCACTGGCAATTCGAGCCATCACTGAACCTGACTCGATGAATATCAATTACAAGATTCTTTTGCTCATGACCATAGGTATTACTTTTGTTTCACTGTTATCCATTTATTTAATTGCAAAAGTTGCAAAAAAATCACGTAAGGAAATGGAATATCAGTTAGAATGGAATAAGTTGGAGATGGAGCACAAATACTACGAGGATATGTCGGACATCGTAAATAACCTCCGTTCCCTTCGGCATGATATGAATAATCACATAGGTGTTATGCTTGGGCTTGTTAATACAACACAATATGATGACCTAAAAGAATATCTGAATGATATTTATACAGATGCCAGCCATGCTAATGATTATATTTTTTTAGAGGACAAGGCATTAACAATCCTTTTAAATACAAAGATTGGGAAAGCTACAAGTCTAAATATTGATATGGACATTGATGTCACTGTCTCCTCTTTACCTTTTAACACCAAGGACATGAGTATCATTATAGGTAATATGTTAGATAATGCTATTGAGGCTGCCTCAAAGGTAGAAGAATCTCCATTTATCTCACTTACAATTGGTAAACATATGGAGCATTACAGAATCTGTTGTCGTAACAATTATCTTGCGAAGCCGCAGGTACATAA
>JAEYRR010000040.1 GCA_023435505.1 Bacillota bacterium
TATGATTGACGTTGCCATTGCGTCAGTGAATGATGTCTTTGATTGTAAAGGCTTTCTTGAAGAGGCAAGAATTGAGCAGATGACACATGAACAGGTAATCAAAGAAGCCGATGAAGTGATTGCCAAAGCTTTTGAGGAAAGCACCAAGAACTTTGAAAAAAAAGAGAAGGTCCTTGAGAACGATGTAAAAGCCTATGATGAGAATTTAAAGGCCCTTGAGGAAAGTGCTCCTACAGAGCAGTTTGATGAATTTGATGACGATGAAGAAGATGATGAAATTTTAAAGGCACTGGATAAATATTTCGTGTATAAAAGCAAATAATAGAATAAATGAGGTAAGTGACATGATGACCCTAGAACAGATATTACAAGAAGGCATAGAAAAATTACAATCAGCAGAGATTAGTGATGCTGATTTGGATGCCTGGTATCTGATGGAATATAGTTATGGGCTTGATCGTGCCACTTACTATATGAAAAAAAAGGAGATGGCTGAACCACAGGGGTATGAAAAGTATCAGCAATGTATAAACATGCGGTTACAACATATTCCGGTCAGTCAGATTACTAAGGAACGAGATTTTTATGGGTATCGTTTCTTTGTGAATGAACATGTCCTTGCTCCTAGACAGGAGACAGAGGAATTAGTGGAGCATGTACTAAAATGTTGTAAAGGGAAACGAGTTTTAGACCTTTGTACTGGAAGTGGATGTATCATTCTTACCCTGGCTTTGGAAGGGAAATTACTTCAGGCAGTAGGAATAGATATCTCAGAGGAAGCCCTTGCAGTTGCTAAGATTAATAAAGAAAGGCTCCAAGCAGAGGTGTCGTTGTACCAGAGTGACTTGTTCCAGTCGGTAGAGGGGATGTTTGATATCATTGTTTCCAACCCCCCATACATTCCAACTGCTGATATTAAGGAGCTTATGCCGGAGGTTCGTCTGCATGAGCCTATGCTTGCATTAGATGGGAAAGAGGATGGACTTTGGTTCTATAGGCGCATCATTAATGAAGCAAGAAAACATCTGACAGAGCACGGAGAACTTTTTTTTGAAATTGGATATGATCAGGGAAAAGCAGTCAGCAGCTTATTATCAGCCGCTGGCTTTACCAATGTGACGGTCTTTAAGGATTTATCAAATCTGGACCGGGTGGTATATGCAAAAGCCTAAGAAACCATATATTTGACATAGAAGTGTTATAGTTTGTTTAATGGAGGATTTTTATGTTTGACAGATTAGAAGATCTATTAATAAGATACCAAGAACTCATGGATGAATTAAGTGAGCCAAGCGTTATTAATGACCAGGATAGATATCGCAAATTGATGAAGGAGCAAAATGATTTAAGCGAAATCGTAGAAGCTTACAAAGAATATAAAGCCACGAAGCAAGGGATTGAAGACAGTCTTTTTATGATTGAGGAAGAATCTGATGAGGAAATGAGAGAACTTGCAAAGGAAGAGCTTAATGAATGTAAGAATCGACTGGTAGAAATTGAAAATCATTTGAAAGTGTTATTACTTCCTAAGGACCCTAATGATGAGAAGAACGTAATTGTTGAAATCCGTGCCGGTGCAGGTGGGGATGAAGCTGCCCTATTTGCAGCAGAGTTATATCGTATGTACAGCAGATATTCAGAACGTAACCGTTGGAAGACAGATATGATGAGTGTCAATGAGAACGGTTTAGGTGGTTTTAAAGAAGTAATATTCATGATTAGTGGTAACGGTGCGTATTCCAAACTGAAATATGAAAGTGGAGTGCATCGTGTACAGCGTGTGCCGGTAACAGAGTCAGGTGGACGTATTCATACCTCTACTGTTACGGTTGCAATTATGCCTGAGGCAGAAGAAGTGGATGTGCAGCTGGATATGAATGATTGTAAGTTCGATGTATTCCGTGCTTCTGGTAATGGAGGACAGTGTGTCAATACTACAGATTCCGCAGTACGACTTACACATATTCCAACAGGTATCGTTATCTCCTGTCAGGATGAAAAATCACAGTTAAAGAATAAAGAAAAAGCTCTTAAAGTACTTCGTACCAGACTTTACGATTTGGAGATGGAGAAAGCTCATTCAGCAGAAGCAGAGGCTAGAAAGAGCCAAGTAGGAACCGGTGACCGATCAGAAAAAATAAGAACTTATAACTTCCCACAGGGGCGTGTAACAGACCATAGAATTAAGTTGACAATACACAGACTTGATGGTATTTTAGATGGAGACTTATTTGAAATAATTGACAGTCTGACTGCAGCCGACCAGGCAGCAAAACTAAGTAAAATGCAAGAGGAATAGATAAATGAATGACTTTGAGGATTCTAGTGATAGTCTTAGGATTAAGTTGAAACACATTTTTCACAGAAGAAGTTTCTCTACAACACAAATGATAGCATATGGATTTATGACTGCGATATTGATTGGAGGGTTATTGTTGACCTTACCAATCTCATCAGCAGATGGGAAAAGTACTAATTTTATTGATGCCCTATTTACCTCAACGACCTCTATTTGTGTTACAGGGTTAACTACTG
>JAEYRR010000059.1 GCA_023435505.1 Bacillota bacterium
CTCTTAGATTATTCTTATTGGGTAATTGCCTCAGTAATTGGCGGACTGATTGGAAACATCATTCATTTTAAAACCAAAGGCTTGGACTTTGTACTAACTGCCTTATTTGTTGTAATTTTTTTAAATCAGTGGAAAGATCCTAAAAATCGATTGTCTGCCCTACTAGGAGTTGGAATCTCCACAATCTGTCTGGTGGTTTTCGGTTCCGATCACTTTATCATTCCTGCCATGATTGGCATATTATTTGTGCTTACTATTTTAAAGGGCAAGCTGGATCCCTCTATAAGTGAAAAGGAGGCAGGACATGATACTAACTGAACTTCAAACCTTGGCAATCATTGGAGCTGTTGCTTTAGCCACTATACTTACAAGATTTCTTCCCTTTCTCCTATTCCCCGAATCCAGACCGATACCTGGATACATCGCGTATCTTGGGAAACGCCTTCCGGCTGCAGTCATCGGTTTACTTGTTGTATACTGCTTCAAAGGCGTCTCCATTACCTCTTCCCCCTATGGCATACCGGAACTAGTTTCCACATTAGTGATTATTCTGCTTCATCAGCTGAAGGGAAACACCTTTCTTAGTATTGGTGGAGGAACTCTATGCTACATGCTATTTTGTTGGTTTGCCTAACTTAAAGTAATGGTGCATGATATAACTTAAATAAGGTAGGAGCGAATATTTTATATTCACTCCTACCCTTTTTCATTTATCTCATAATCAGACCTTAGTATCGCTACTCGTTGAGTCCATAGTTACTCATCAAAATCCACTGTGATATAGAATCCCTTTGGAGTCTCCTTTATGTCACTAATAACTCCTGTATTGGATTTTAATCTTTCGCGAAGGGTATAATTCCCTGACATGGCAACTGCTGGCTCCACTACATAATAGTAGGAAGATGGAAGCTTTCCTTCCCGTATTTCCACCTGTTGACCAAGCTGAACAAGACCTTGACGCTCCATCTTAAATTCCATACTTCTCATCTATCATTACTCCTTATTATTTATAGCATATAGAATTCTTTAATTCTCTATAACTTTGGTATCCCGTACTCATCCAGTTATCCATAACCTCATGTTTTCTGTTGGTAGTATTTAAACCACTAAAGCATGCTTTACGGTCTTTAAATTCTAATAATAGCTTGTCCTCTAACTGGAATAAAATCTCTTCCCTATTATATTCATGCATCACATAGGCTGCTTCTATATATCCAATTGGATTTCCCCCAGAGACAAGGGCCTCACCCTTTTTTATACTTCCTGAAATAAATCCTAGCACTTTATCTTGAATCTTAGCCACAAAAATAATTAAATTGCATTCTTTTATGGCACTTCTTAATATTCTTTGCATCGTATTATCTGCTATCGGTATATCTTCTGCTTCGTTATCTTTTGCAAACTGCTTTAACTCTCTGGATAATTCATTGTATAGATGAGCTACTTCTAATAGCTCGTCGTACTCGCATCTCTTGATTATGTAATCCATGACGCATTCTCCTTATCACATGCAGGTTTTTTCGCTAATACGTCATATACTACTACATTATCTTCCAAATAACAAGCATACATTTTTATTTTTATTTAATTTGTGCTTTCTCAATCCTTAAATCATATTGTTTATCTACATTATGACTAGAATAATTTTTCTCGATTCTCCCTATAACCTTATCCGCACCCGTGTCATCTGCATCTATTATAATGACTATAAACTGTCTGCTACTGTATCTCGTACTAACATCAGCCCTACGAAGACTATTATGAATGCATTGCTCCAATATATATACTGCCTTTTCAAGACCATCTAAATCATTATAGATTCTATTCACGTTATCAACTGTTATCAAGAGGATATGTACCGGGCGCTTACTTCTCTCAACATTGCGGCTAACAAAATTGTATATCCGTTGAAAGTCATTATAACCAACCTTTAATACGCCTTTATTGATCTCTTTTTCCTTTAAAATTGACATAAGATTGCGGATATCAGCCGATAGCTGTATGTTCTCCTTAACTTCTACTTGCTCAGCTTCCCCACTATAGAAATGAAAGGCATTTTTACCATTTTGCTTTACATAATACAAAGATTTGTCTGCTTTTTCATATAGTGTTTTATAATCATATCCATCTACACCCGAAACAGCAATTCCTATAGATAACGTCGATAACCTTAGTGACTCCTCCACTAGCATCATTTCAGAGAACTGTTTCATTATACGATCTGCTTTACCTCTTAGGATTCTTTTTGATATCAATCCCGGGAAAAATAGGGCAAACTCATCCCCACCCATACGGCATATGAAATCACTATCCCTAACATTTTTCCGCAAAAGAGCAGCCAATAGTTTAAGTGCATGATCCCCTACCACATGACCGTAGGTATCATTTATGCTTTTAAAGTTATCCAAATCAATCATGAAGAAGCTCCCCATAAGTGACTGATCCAGAAGACACTTCGTTACCTGAGTCTCAAAATATCGGCGATTCGGAATCTCTGTAAGTGGATCGGTAGATGCTGATGTAGATTCAGTAATGGTCTGCTCCTCTAAAACCCGTTGAAATAGCAAGTTACTTTCATCTAATAAACTGGTCATTTCCAATGACATTTGGGCATACGTCTGAACGATGTTATCTTTATTCTGGTGGATCTCCAACATCATTTCTGCTAACTCAGGATCAAATTGGGTACCCTTTCCCTTTATCAGTTCCTCTGTAATCTTGTCATCTGACAAATGGGGTCGATAAATACGGTCGCTTTTCATGGCCGCATAGGCATCCGCAACTCCTAGGATTCGAGCAATAAGGGGTATCTCTTCTCCTGCTAAACCATCCGGATAGCCAGTTCCATCATACCTTTCATGGTGATGTTTTGCTCCATTGACGACATCTTTTATCAGTTTAATATCCTTTAGAATCTCCCCGCCAACCTTCGTATGATTCTGTACCAATCGATACTCTTCCTCTGACAAAGGAATAGGTTTATTTAAGATATAGTCTGGTACTACTACCTTCCCAATGTCATGTAGTAGTGCTACAAAATGAAGATTCTGCTTTTTCTTCTCTGACCATCCTAGCCTTGTGGCCAAAGCTAAAGCATATTTTGATACATTACTGGAATGATCCCTTGTATATTCCTCCCTAGCATCGATCAAATTAGATAAAGTGGCCATGGAGCGAAGAGTAACTCTTTCCATCTGTTCACTCTTCTCCAATAATTTCTGTTCCAATCTATTCCGAAGCATTTCTAATTCTATTGTTTTATCAATACGGCTAATAAGTACTTCAGGAACAATTGGTTTTGCTATAAAGTCAGCAGCACCAAGCTGAAGACATTCCACCTCTGTCTCTTTTTCTGTATCTGTTGTAAGAATGATCACTGGGACCTGCTTTCCATTAGGCAGTTCCCGAATTGCCCTCATAGCCTCTCTGCCATCCATATCAGGCATAAGTAAATCTAAAAGAATTAAGTCAGGTTTTTTCTTCTTAAGATACTGGATTGCCATCTTACTGGATAAGAAAGGCATCACACTGTATCTCGG
>JAEYRR010000154.1 GCA_023435505.1 Bacillota bacterium
CCTCTAAACTCTATAGAATTAAAAAAGCCCTTCTCTTTTTCTCTAGTCTCAGCCATCTGAACTTCTTTTTTTCCTGTACTGAATCTTTTCATTACAGCAATTACCGGCAGAAGTACCACACCGCCCAGAATACTGCGCACCCCATTAAAGGTAAAGGGCCTTATATAGTCCATGGCCACACTTTGTGCAACAAAAGCAAGCCCCCAGATTAATGCTGTTAGCATCAACATTGCATTACTTTGTAGTTGTTTTCTCTTCATTATTTTTCCCATCACTTTCCTTTGTTTCATAATATGCTACTCTTCGTCTCCCGTAAGAGTTAACCAGATAAATTCCAGCTACAACAAGAAGAAGTGCAAGCAGATTTTTCATTTTTAGGATATCCTCCGATAAAAAGATACCGGATAATAGAGTCCCAAATACGGGTGTTAAGCAATTAAAGATCGAAATCTTCGTTACCTCGTTGTATTTAATTAGGAGAGTCCAGATACCAAAACCTGCTGCAGATATGAATACCAAATAGGCAAATAAAAGAACACCTTTTCCGGAGATCTGTCCTAGGCTTCCACCCTGTAAACACCCGGTGACGAGTAAAAGGCTTCCACCCAAAAAAAGCTGATACCCTGTAAGAATCAAAGGGTCCATGTTCTTTAAAATCATCTTACTATATACAGAGCCTAAGGCAAAGGAAAGGGCAGCCACTAACATGAAGCCTTCTGCTGTTATATGAAAAGTAAGATCCGTATCACCTGTAAAATTGATAAGAATAATCCCACCGAATCCCACAAGACAGCCTACAATCTTATTCTTAGTTAATCTTTCATTGGTAAATAGAAAATGACTGAGTAGCACTACAAAAAAAGTACCTGTAGCATTCAGAATAGAGCCCTTGGAACCTGACATGTTGGATAGGGCGATATAGAAAAAGAAATATTGAATAAAGGTCTGTAAAAGACCTAATACTACAATGCCTTTGTAATCCTTACGTTTTAATCTGAGGCTTTTACCCGGAATAATCAGTATAAGAAGTAGTATTACAACTCCGGCAGCAAGAAAACGCATGCCGGCAAATACTAGTTTATCTGCTGTAGTTCCATTTGTAATCTCAAATAATTCATAGCCTGACTTCACTGCAGGGAAAGCACTTCCCCATAAAAAGGTACATAGTACTGCTAAAAGAGTAACTACAACCGGTTTCTTTACTACTCTGTCCATCTGTATCTCATCCCTAAGTTGAATTTTGTCTATTTCGTTACATATTGTATCACAATAGGTTATAAGACTCCAGTAAAATACTACGAAACATCAGCTGTTTCTAATGAAACCACCCACCTCATAGTCATTGAGAGCTTCTACAAACCGCATAAATCCTTCTTTTCCGGCTTTATCTCTCTTATATACTCCTGCATCCTCCAATACCTTCACAAACACCTTACCAATCTCATTATATAAGATATGAGTTATGTTGTCTTTATTCACATTATCATACTTTGGCAAGAATTCCTGCACCCAATCAGAGTGTTTTTCAATCTCTTCTATCCCAGCAATTTGTTTTCCTGTCAAAATAGCCTCTTTTAACTGCTCCATTTCTTTCATTAAGCGAGATGGAAGTACGGCAAGCCCCATTACTTCTATTAATCCAATATTTTCTTTCTTGATATGGTGCAGATTACTATGAGGATGAAAGACTCCCAATGGATGTTCCTTAGTCGTGATGTTATTACGAAGTACCAGGTCGATTTCATAGTTCTCCCCGCATTTTCTAGCAATCGGTGTAATGGTATTATGAAGTGTCTTCTCAGTCTCTGCATAGATAAAACATACTTCGTCTGAATATGCTCTCCATTTTTTTAGTATATGCGTACTTAAACTTATCACTCTTTGGGCATCAGGTGCACTTAGTCGAATTACTGACATTGGCCATTTTACAATACCGGCTTTTACAGTTACATACCCTTTTACCCTAAACTCAGTCTCTATAGGAGCTTTTTCCATAGAAAATTGATAATTTCCGCCCTGGAAATGCTCATGGGTTAGGATTGAACCTCCTACAATCGGAAGATCCGCATTGGAACCTACTGTATAGTGAGGAAACTGCTTAATAAAATCAAATAGCTTTCTAAATGTACTTTCATTAATCACCATAGGAACATGGTTGGAATTCAATACAATACAGTGCTCCTTATAGTAGACATAGGGCGAATACTGCAGATACCAATGTTCATTATCCAAGGTAACCGAAATAATCCTGTGATTGATTCTGGCTGGATGATTCAGTCTGCCTGCAAATCCTTCGTTCTCTTTACACAGAAGGCATTTCGGATAACCATTCTGGCTGGCATCTCTGGCGGCTGCGATAGCCCTTGGATCCTTTTCTGGTTTGGAGAGGTTAATCGTAATATCAATATCTCCGTAGGTAGTGGCACTTTTCCATTTTAAATCCTGACAGATACGGTACCTCCTGATGTAATCGCTATCCTTACAGAGTTTATAATAGTAGTCAGTTGCAGCTTTGGGAGATACCTTATATTTTTCATAAAACTTATGCTGAATGGACGATGGTCGTTCTACGAGGATTCCCATGATTTTCGTGTCAAATATATCCCGATCGGTAGTCGTATTCTCTTCTATAAGATGCTTGTGATACGCATAATCCAACATGTTAGATAGAATATCCTCCAGATCTTCTACTGTAGTTTCGTAATTTGCTACTTCCGTGATATTATCTATCTCTAAGAGTTCCATCAAACAGTTTGTCACATAGATAGAATCTGCTTCCTCAATCAGTCCTGTCTTGAGTCCATATTGAACTAATCTACTAATCTCTATATCAATCATGATGTTCCCTTTCTTCCTCAGCCAATCACTTTGATTCCTCCATATTTTCTAACCTTAAGCACTTGACAGGAATCCTTACCAAATACCTTTTCTATAAACTTCTTATAGTCATAGACAATTGTATTCTTAATGAAGCATTGGATGGTACCTGCAAATCCGCCGCCATGAATCCTGCATACCCCATTATCACCTAAAAATCTCTCACTTAAGGCTAGGGCTACTGACACATTCTGATGCTCTA
>JAEYRR010000155.1 GCA_023435505.1 Bacillota bacterium
GCAGGAACGTTTGTATGTAACGATGTGATGTATCACGTTCTTTACTTAATCAACAAGAAGTATACGAATGTACGCGGAGGCTTTATTCATGTTCCATATGCCTTAGAGCAGGTGGTAGATAAGCCACTGGGAACTTGTGCGATGTCTCTTGAGACAATCTCCAAAGGACTTGAATTAGCAATCAAAGCCATTGTGGAAAATGATAAGGATATTTCTCTTGCAGTTGGAACGATTATGTAAGAGGTGGTAAGTAAAGGTATTAGGGAGCAGCAAGAGTTTTAGAGTATCGGTGCATCTGGCTGAACGGGCTCTATATCCGTCCAGTTACACTTTGAATATAATTGTAAAAAAATATGTATAATAGTGTGTGTACGGAAATCTAAAATTAAGGAGAATCAATTATGTTTTCTATGGCTGCACAGAAAAACCAAAAATGTATCGATGCCTGTTCACGTTGCGCTCAGGTATGTTATGAGTGCTTTCAGGCTTGCTTAAATGAACCAGATTTAAATGAAAGAAAAAAATGTGTAAGTATGCTTGTCGAATGTGCTATGATGTGCCAGATGTCAGTTTCTATGATGTCTATGGGCGGACAATTTTCACAGGAACATTGTGCTCTATGTGCAAAGATCTGTGATGCTTGTGCTCAAGATTGTAGTATGTTCAAAGATGAGCATTGCCAAAGATGTGCAGATGAATGTCGTACCTGTGCAGATGAATGTAGAAGTATGGCTAAATAATCCAATATAGTAGAATTATTTTAACAAAAGGTAGAAAATACATCTTATATTGTGTAAGAATATTTTCTACCTTTTTTAGCTCCTATATGCCATTAAATCGAAATAATTATATGGTGCAACCGTTGGTTGACAGTATGTAATGCTGAAATGGTGGTAATGCAACCGCTATTTATTTATAATACTAACTAAAGAGAAAGGAGGTGTCGGTTATAAATATAGCAGACAGAATACAAAATCTACGAAAAACTAAAGGCATATCACAAGAAGAACTAGCAGAGATAGTCGGTGTTTCCAGACAGGCAGTATCAAAATGGGAAAGTGAGCAAAGTACACCCGATATAGAGAAAATAATTATGCTAAGCGATTATTTTGGTGTTAGTACAGATTATTTGTTAAAAGGAATAGAGCCAACAATAGAATCCCCTAAGAAAAAGGTAGATGCAAGAATATTTACTGGTGTTGGAACTGTCTTTAATTTTATAGGATTAGTTGTTGCCATAAACATATGGATTGAGGAACAACGACCAGTAGCCGTAGCAGTAGGTCTTATTCTTATGTCAATTGGGTGTATGCAATTTGTGATAGGACAATATGTAGGTAAGAAAAATAAAGCATCTGTGTATTATTTTTGGATGATTAATATTTGGTTTTTAAGCCTTATTCCAATCTCTTGCATATTCAATTGTGTACAAGGGATACTGGGAGGTTATTGGTGGACATTTAGCCCGATTCCTCAATATGGGAATTCTTTAAGCGCGTATTTACTCTGTTGGTTTAGTTACGTTGCTCTTTGTGCTTTGGTAGATATCGCAATTATACTTCTAAAACGGAAAAACAGGAAGCTCTCACAGTAATTACAACATTGAGAAATCGAAAAACCGACTTGGTTATACCAGTCGGTTTTTGATTCTTAGGATCATATATAATTATACATAAAAGATGCTATTTCAAAGTAACCTTCATGACAACTGGATTATGATCGGTATGTTCAAACTTAAGATCCTGGGTGGTTACACTGTCTACCTGCACATTGTCTGATACAATGAATCCATCAATCAGATAATACTGAAATGTCTCTGGATCATTTCCTAATAATGGTTTATCAGTAGAACGGCAAGTTGGTGTCTTATTATCCATAAAGAACTGCCAACCCTCTCCAAAATCATTTATGTCTAGTGTTCCAGGCTTCCAAACCTTATCGGAAGTCAATGGATACATACTGGCATCTGCGTTGGTAAATGTCTGATTAAAATCACCACCAGCGATGACATAATTACCTGCTTCCACTTCCTTTTGCATAAATTCACGAAGTATCTTAGTCTGAGCAACCTTTCCTTCGCCATCATCAAAAGCTTCTAAATGGAGGTTCACAAGAACTAACTCCTTGTCACTGCCTTCCACTGGAATACGACTCACTAATAGACAGCGTTTTAAATTGGCCATACGAACCGGATAGCTAAATGGATTTGGCAGGGCCACTCTTGTCGCTTCCGTAACGTCATATTTAGAAAATGTCATAATTCCGCTATTTACTTTACCAATAGTAGGTATTGGATAAGGTACATATTCCACCTTAAAATTTGGGGCATAAGAAGTGTTGTATCCGGTGGTATTATCCATAATGGTTTGTTGCTGATTTATGTTGTAGGAACGTTTAGAATTTACATCCACTTCCTGAAGAAAAAGGATATCTGGCTGAATGGTATTAATCTCATCGATAAAGCCTTGTACATTATCCTGAACTTGTTCCTTAGTGGAGTTCTGAACACTCTTGCCACCACCCATAAAGAAATCAGAATAATTCGCTAAATCACCATATCCAATATTCCAACTCATTAGGGTAAAAGAATCCCCCCCAGCCACTTTCTTGGATGCTTCTCCTTCTACCGTTAATGCAACGGTATCCTCTGGTTTGTATTCTGTGATGGTCAGGTAAGTAAGACCTCCTACGACTATTAGGACACAGATTGCAAGAACAATTCCAATCACCTTACCTACACGTTTTACAATTTTATTTCCTTTTATTCGACTCATAGTACCTCCCTAAAATATTGATGTTTCAAAATAAAAAGATTTCTGTGATGCCTGGTTAGCATCTATGTCATTATAACACGTTTATTAAACTCACTGTCAACTTAATTTAAAGATTGTAACCTATGCTTTTATACGTGCATTTCATACCTTTTTTCTGGAAATTATTTAAAGATATTATATAATTATTGTAAAAGAGGTTGGGAGGAAACTTATGAAGATTAAACTTGAGCTTAGTGAATCAAGATATCAATTAGTTAGACAACAATTAATCGACTTAGGTATTGAGATTGACGATACTGCGGATTTGATTTTGATGGAAAGAGAATCTTTTGTCGATTATCTTATGGTGGTTGAGCCTGTAACCAATGAAATAGTTCGTTTAAATGTAAAAGATATTATTTTTATAGAAAGCTTCGGCCATAACATTGAAGTACATACTCAAAAAGAAACATATAAAACTACAGAACGTTTATATCACTTAATATCAATT
>JAEYRR010000230.1 GCA_023435505.1 Bacillota bacterium
CGAAAAATAAGAAGAGGATATCCTTCTTTTCGGATATCCTCTTCTTATTTATTCAAGCGCGAGACGGGATTCGAACCCGCGACCCTCGCCTTGGCAAGGCGATACTCCACCACTGAGCCACTCGCGCATTTATTAAGTTCTGCTGACGAGCTGTTTGCCCGACGCAAGATATATAATACTATAGAAAAAAAGAAATGTCAACCAAAAGAATACTATATTATTCATCCAATTTATGGTATCACTTCTGGCTGACATTAAGAATGCATATATATCATACTTTACCTTTTATAACCAGGATTATTCTTTATCTTAAGCCGTTGTTGCTTTCTTTGGATATAATTATTGATACCCATACTTTCATTTAAAAATTTGCATCCATAATAGATGTTTTCATTCTCCTCGTCATATACTTTTCTAACAAACTGACAATCTACTTTAAAACTGACATGTAGAACAGTGTCTTCAAAGGACAGATGGATCGTCATATCTGTAGAGCAATCCATATTTGCCTTACTTTCAAAGCCTAAGCCACCAGAACTAATGTTTTTGATGGTTATTGGATGTGTCGTTCGATTAGGGCCAAACCTTGCTACACCTTCTAGTTCTAAAGACACCCGATAACTCTGCCTTCTGTTATGAGGTTGTCCCTCCAGTTCTGATATAATCATATGATAAAGTTGATTATTTTCATCTCTTACAGATCTTATAACAATTCTATTCCATTTATATAATCTACTGTCAGCCCTATTTACAAACGTCAACTGATATAAAATATTATATTTTTGGACAAAATTAATCATCATCCCTTTTTGAGTAATGGGCTCTACTAGTAAACCACCTTGTACAGGACGAACCGCAGTCGTGGGAAATTCTAAAACCTCTTTTTCATAGTTTAAAACGATGGTTAAATTAGTGCCTGGCACAATATCAGTTACAAACACAGAGTCCACTTCCCTTTCGGATTGAATAATTTTGTCTTTTTTTTGTTTATATAGTATATTGTACCTATATTTTTATTACATGTAAAGACAATTTGTACAATAAATCTATTATTCTCTGCCGAGAAACCCCAATAATTGCTAACAGTATTAAAAGCACCCTGTAATTCATATACAAATTGCAGGATGCTTCGTCAAATTTCGATTTATTTTTTATTTATACGCATATTTTCATTTCTTTTAATATTAATTCGTTAAAACCACAAAATAACTCCAACCACAAGAAAGATTAGATAACCCTGATACACCATAGTCTGAAAGTATAATTTAGTAATGTTCAATTATGGTGTCTAGATAGCTTTTGATTTTACTATATTGTTCTACCGTGATGACTATTTTTCGACCATCCCTACCAATAAGCTCATCCTCTTCCATTTTCTTAATTGCCCTATTCACCGTCTTGACGCTTAATCCACTTATTTCAGCCAGTTTTTGACGGTTCATATCTATGATAAATCTATTTTCCCTTGTTTTCTGCTCATAATTTTTCGCAAATACATAAAGGATTCGGTCCAATCCCTGTAAAAACAGGAACACTCGGTCCTTTCTGTTCTGATCCAATAGATAACTTCCTATAGACTCCATTTCCATACGTAGGGCATTCTTATCTTCCCAGATCCATCTTTCATAATTTGCTTTCGATATTATTAACATAGTACAAGGGGTCTCTGTCATAAGAGTAGTCATATATTGGGGTATATTAAAAAAAACCTCCATAGCGCCAAATACCTTAATCGGATAGAACCATATGTAATCGTAAGCCACACCTTGGATTCTATAGTCAATGGCTCTAACCACTCCCTGGGCCAGAATATATACATTATCTGCAGTAGCATTTTCATCAATAAAAACAGCATCCTTATCCTTATAGACTACTTGCATAGCCTCTAATACCCAGCGTGGAGCATTATGTAAATACTGGTTTAAATAATTGCTCTGTGTAGGTTCTAATGTTTTTTGCAGTTCCATAATCCGTTTTATATTTTCTTCTGCCGACATAACATACTCCTTTACCTCAATTGGGTTGAAACAAACTCAGTTTACTTAGCTTTTTAGAGAAGAAATGTATCAGTGGTCCTGCAGCAACAGCGGTTAAAAAAGTTACCACTCCATATGTTCCACCCAGTACAATACCTAGAAGCAACATAGTTACATCAAAAATAATCTTAATGATATAATACTGCTTCCCTGTGATATCTCTCACAAACAAAGTAAGTCCCGTTAAGGGATCAACACCAATATCAACGGTAATACATATGGCGACACCCAGGTACAGCAAAAGACATCCTATTGCACTGGAAAAAGCCCTAATTTCCAATGTAGAGTACGTAAAAATCTTTGTATACAAATAGGTTCCGAAGCTAACAAAGGTGCCGTAGGGAACAATGTAGATAATAGTCCCAATACTGATATATCGTCTGGCTAAAAAAAATAGAATTACCATCAGACATACATTTACGATATTGGAGGTCATACCAAGTTCCATTGGATGCATTCCAGAGATATTGCGGATACCATCATATACCAAACCGATCGGGTCATTTCCAAGCATTGCTCTATTATTAAAAGCTACTCCCATACCCACAAGGAAAATACCCATTACAGAAGCCATAACCTTCTTATAGGTGATATTCTTCATAAAACCTATGTAAGATCTCCCAGAATCGAATATCCTATGGTTCCTTCCGGCATCTGAATTTTAAAATTATCTGCTATGGTTGCACCGATTATTCCAAAGGTATCCGTTTCTTGTAATCTTCCATGACCGGTAAAAGATGGGGAGTATGCCAGGAATGGTACTTTTTCTCTGGTGTGATCCGTTCCGGTATAAGTAGGATCATTTCCATGATCTGCTGTAATAATTAGAAGGTCGTCCTTCCTCATATAAGATAAAAATTCACCAAGCTTTATATCAAACCTCTCAATTTCAGCCGCATATCCCACAGGATTTCTTCTGTGCCCCCAAAGAGCATCGAAATCAACCAGATTCACAAAACATAAGCCAGTAAAATCTCTTTTTGCAATTTCTATGGTCTGCTCCATTCCATGGACACTGCTTTTAGAATGATAGCTTTCTGTAATCCCTGCGCCATCGAATATATCATTAATCTTTCCGACTGCTATCACATCAAACCCGGCCTCCTTAAGTGCATCCAGAGCGGTCTTACCAGTAGGAGGAAGCGCATAATCATGACGGTTACTAGTTCTGACAAATTCCCCTTTTTTCCTTCCAACGTATGGTCTTGCGATAACCCGTCCCACGCGCCATTCATCTCGAAGAGTCAGTTCTCTTGCTATTTCACAATAACGATAGAGATTATCAAGCCCCATCGTCTCTTCATTTCCACAGATCTGGAGGACGGAATCAGCTGAAGTATAGACAATCATCGCACCTGTCTGAATCTCTTCCTCGCCTAGCTCATCAAGAATCTCTGTGCCACTGGCAGATTTATTACCTATAATCTTTCTACCACAGCATCTCTCCAATTCATCAAGCAATTCCTTAGGAAATCCTGTATCCGTAAAGGTGATGAAAGGTTTCTTCGTCTCGATACCCATGAACTCCCAATGTCCGGTCATTGTATCCTTCCCGTTACTTTTCTCATTCATAGGCATATAGTAACCCCAAGGATTCTCTACAGGAGGAATCTTTTTTAAATCTTTAAGATTTGCTAATCCAAGCATCTGCAGATTTGGTATAGAAAGAGAATCCACAGTCTCTACGATATGGCCTAAGGTATCTACTCCCATATCATTAAATTGTGGAGAATCCTTCATCGCACCAATCCCCAAGGAATCCAGCACGATTGTAAAGATACGTTTATATGTATATCTCATTTCTCTACTCCTCTCTGTAGTGTATCATCCCACTAATCCCTATCTTAGCGGGATTTGATAAATGGTTTTCCGTTTGCTGCAGGTGCATTTGCCTTACCAACAAACAATACTAGGGCAAGAATGGTAACAATATATGGAATCATGGAAATCAGGTTTGGAGATACGGTATTACTCATTCCAGCTAAAGTCTTGATTCCTGAACAAAGGCCAAATAACAGACAGGCTTTTACTGCACCTTGTGGAGAGAATTTTCCAAAAATAACAGCTGCTATAGCAATAAAGCCCTGGCCTACGATAACGTTTGGTCTGAATTGATTAATGGTAGCCAAGGTTACAAATGCACCACCAAGTCCTGCTAAAAACCCAGAAGTAATTACTGAGATATAGCGCACTTTATATACATTAATTCCAAGAGATTCACAAGCCTCCGGATGCTCTCCTACGGCTCTTACGTGTGTACCGAACTTTGTTTTATAGAAAATAAACCAGCATATAAAAGCAAGAATAAATACCAAATATGCCACGGAATACACATTTAATACGTTGCTCCAAAAGGAACCTGTTGGGAATACATCCTGAAACAGCTTAGGTAGCTTAGCAGAAGGATCCATAGCTGGTGTATCAGATGAATTATTAAACATTGCCTTACATAGAAATACTGCGAGCCCAGGCCCTAAGAAATTAATAGCTGTTCCGGCAATAGTCTGATCTGCATGAAGGGAGACGCAAGCCACTGCATGGATGACGCCAAACAATGCTCCGGCCAGCCCACCACATAAGAATGCGAACCACCCATTACCTGTCTTTAAACCAATTACTGCTCCTGTAAAAGCACCTATAACCATCATGCCCTCTATCCCGATATTGACAACACCGCTACGTTCCGAAAAACAGGACCCTAATGCAG
>JAEYRR010000269.1 GCA_023435505.1 Bacillota bacterium
AAAACAAAATGACCTTTGCAGAACTTCTTCAAGAAGTGGAAAAAGTGGAAGGTCTTGAAAGAATACGTTTTATGACACCTCATCCTAAAGATTTTTCTGATGAAGTAATTGAAGTGATGAAGAATTCTACAAAAATATGTCATCACGTACATCTTCCGGTACAGTCAGGTAGCAGTGACATCCTTAAAAAGATGAACCGCCACTATACCAAGGAATCCTATCTAAAACTGGTGGAGAAGGTAAGAAAAGCCATGCCAGATGTAGCCTTAACTACAGATATTATAGTAGGGTTCCCAGGAGAGACAGAAGAGGACTTCTTAGATACTTTAGATGTAGTCAGAAAAGCCCATTATACTAGCTGCTTTAGCTTTATATATAGTAAGCGTACGGGAACTCCTGCTGCAGTTATGGAAAATCAAGTTTCAGAAGAGGTAATAAAAGACCGTTTTGACAGGCTGTTAAAAGAGGTTCAGCAGATTGCAGCTGAGGAATGTGACAAATTACAGGGAAAGGTAATGCCTGTTCTTGTAGAAAGTGTAAATGATCACGAAGAAGGCTTTATGACAGGACGACTCTCCAATAATCTTTTAGTACATTTTGAAGGAGAAGAGTCCCTAATTGGTTCTATTGTAAATGTTCACCTAGAAGAGGCAAAAGGTTTTTATTATCTGGGTAAACGTGTTTAATTAAGAGAAGAACCTTAGCCCGCTGATCATATAGCCTGCTACCCTTATCAGTTATCTGGTAAGGGGTTACATATAAGAGCGATTAAACAATAACAAACAGAAAGAAGATGACACAATGAAAAAAGTATCAAAAGGAATTGTACTTGCATTGGTTCTTTCCATAGTCTTATGTGCCTGTGGTAATAACAGTGCAAATAATGGTACAAAAACCAGTCCCAATGCCACAGTATCTCCACAGACTACAGATAAAACTAATGCCGTAACTTTTAATATCCATAGTTTAAAGGGACCTACTACAATGGGAATCACCAAACTGATGTCTGACAGTGAAGCAGGTAAGACTACCGACAAGTATCAAGTCACCATGCATGGTACAGCAGATGAGATTGCAGCAGGAATCATTAAAGGCGACATTGATGTGGCATTAGTACCTTGTAATCTGGCATCAGTCTTATACCAGAAAACAAAACAAGAGGTTAAGGTTGCCGGAATCAATACATTAGGAGTTCTCTACATAGTGGAAACCGGAGATAGTGTTAAATCCGTTGCAGACCTAAAAGGTAAGACTATTTTTACAACTGGTAAAGGAACAACACCGGAATATGCTCTAAATTATATTTTGACTTCCAATGGCATCGATCCTGCCAAGGATGTTACCATTGAATATAAGTCAGAGTCCACTGAGGTAGTAGCAATGCTTCAGCAATCTGACAATGCCATTGCTATGTTACCTGAGCCATATGTAACAACAGCTTCTACAAAGAATGGTAAGATACATACAGTTCTTAACTTGACCGAAGAATGGGATAAAGTGGCTAAGGATGGCTCTGGTTTGGTTACTGCCGTAGTATTGGTTAGAAATGAGTTTTTAGAAGCTAACAAGGATGCATTTGATGAATTTATGTCAATTTATAAGGAATCAGTTGACTGGGTCAATGCAAATGTGGCAGATGCTGCTGCTTTATGTGAAAAGTATGACGTTGTGCCAGCAGCAATAGCAGAAAAAGCAATTCCTAAATGTAATATCACCTGCATTACCGGTGAGGAAATGAAGAAGAAGGTATCTGGATATCTATCCGTATTACATAGTGCAGATGCTAAGAGTATTGGCGGTACTCTTCCAGATGACAATTTTTATCTACAATAGTGAAATAGAAAGAGATACAGGTAGGGCTAATGAAAAAAACAGGTTATATTAATATCGGCCCTGTTAAGCTAAAGAGAACAAAAGCATATGGAATCTTATCCATATGCTTTTGGCTTATTGTCTGGGAGATAGCTGGCAGGATCATTAACAATTCAATATTGTTGGTATCTTGGGAACAGGTAGGTACCACTTTGGTGGAGATGATGAAAACCTCAGTATTTTATCAGGAACTCTTTAGCTCCATGGGGCGAATCCTTTTGGGCTTTTTTGCAGGGATATGTTTAGGGGTTCTCTTTGCTACCTTAGCCTACAAGTTTGAATTCATCTCTTATCTATTAAAGCCTATCGTAGCGGTTATTAAATCGACTCCGGTGGCAGCTTTTATCATATTGGTACTAATTTGGGTTGGTTCCTCGCATCTTGTGGTGGTAATAGCCCTTCTTATGGTATTTCCAGTTGTCTATAGCAATGTATATCAGGGGTTGTGTCAGGTAAAACAGGAAATGTTAGAAATGAGTCAGATCTTTCGGTTAACCTATGGAAAGAAACTTCGTTACATATATCTTCCAAGCCTTATGCCTTATCTTATGGTTGCCTGTACACTTTCCCTTGGCCTTTGTTGGAAGGCTGGAATAGCTGCAGAGGTGATTGGAATTCCTAGTGGCTCCATTGGAGCATCTCTATACAATGCAAAGCTATATTTTGACACCAATACAGTATTTGCTTGGACCATAGTCATTATTGTATGTTCAGTATGTTTTGAAAAGCTTTTTATATGGATGGTACGTAAGTGCTATCAAGGGTTAGGAGGGTATCTCGGTGATGATAGAGATAAAAAAGGTATGTAAAGAATTCAATGGAAAATTAGTTCTTAATGATCTTGATCTCACCATTTCTTCGGGAGAAGTTATCTGTATCATGGGAGCATCCGGTGTAGGGAAGACCACTTTACTTCGTATCATTATGGGACTTGAGAAGACAGACAGTGGATTCATAACAGACCTTTCAGGGACGAACTTAGGCGCTGTATTCCAAGAGGACAGGCTTTGTGAAGGCTTTTCTGCGGTAGCGAATATTGCGTTAGTACTCCCTAAAACCGTGTCGAGGGAGGAAGTTAAAAAGGAGTTAGTAGCCGTTGGTATCCCTGAGGATGAACTATATAAGCCGGTCTCTAAGTTTAGTGGGGGAATGAAGCGAAGAGTAGCCATCGTGCGCTGCATGCTTTCGGATGCAGATGTACTAATAATGGATGAGCCATTAAAGGGCTTAGATGATACCAACAAGGAACTGGTTTCTAACTATATCAATCAAAGAAGAAAGGGACGTACAATGATTGTCGTGACCCATGACAAGGTAGATATAGAACGATTTCAAGGTAATATAATCGAATTACCAATATTGTAAATATATATTAATATAAAAAGTAGTACAAATAATCCTTTAATCGTGATATAATAGTATGATGTATTTATTGCATTATATTATAATCGTTTAAAGGATGTTTTTGTATGGATGGATTAACGAGAGATGAGATAAAAAAACTTGCCACCAATGAAACGACTTATCTTCGCGGTACGCGTTATTACTCAAGTCAGGCAGTAACCAATGTTAAGTGGAATAAAGCCAACCAACAGTATTTTGCGACAGTGAAGGGAAGTAATGACTATAATGTCAGCGTTTCCTTACAGGAAAACAATGTGGTCAGCCACCAGTGTAACTGTCCAGCCCATGCTAAGCATGAAGGAGCCTGTAAGCATGTTGTAGCGCTACTTTTATTTATTTCAGATTATTACGAACAGAAGAATGCCAAAAAACCAGACTCATCTGAGGATCTTTCTGCCTATCGGATTCTTCAGTATTTTGAGAAACAAGATTATATCACCACGTATGGTGAAGTATACGACATAGAGGTTACTGTACGGATTCCTTCGTTGCTTCGCAATGAGGATTCCAGGGTATATGTTCTCTTATCTGCGGGGACTACCAGACAGTATAAGATACAGAATATACGTAAATTTCTTCAAGAATATATGCGTAAAGAGACTATAATACTAGGGAAGGAATTCAAATTCATTCACGGGGAAAGTACTTTTACAAAGGAATCCCAGAATATATTGGAATTCTTTCTTGAGGTCTATGAGATTCAGGAAGTATTAGGAAGCAATATGTCTAATCTGATCTTTCAGAAGAATATGGTGGCCTTAAGCAAGCACCTGTTTATTAAGTTTTTGGAGTGCATGAAAGATCAGCCTTTTCAGATTCAGGTCTATAACAATGAGCTAGAAAAGGTTCATTATGCCAAAGGAAACCCAGTGATCAAGCTAGGTCTAGAAATGGAGAATGGCTCCATTATTCTAGAGGATAAGGGACAAAGTAGCATTATTCCGTTAACAGACAAGGGAGAACTGATGTTAGTGAATAATGTTCTCTATCGACCTAACCGTAAATTTATACAGAATTATCTGCCATTTTACAATATTTTCGGTCGGGATAATCGGCCGGTTGTTTTTCATGATGAAGCCAGGGATAAATTTTTAGAGGTGGTACTTCCTAAGATTTATGAGACCATGCGCTTAGATATTCCTGATGAATTACAGGATAAATTCATTGTGGAAGACCTTAAACCAAGTATTTATCTGGACAAGCATAAGTTCAATGTGCGTGCTACTATCAAGTTCCAATATGGAGATTATGAGATCAATCCTTTGGATTATGTTGCCAAGGATGGTTTGATTATCGTTCGTCAGCCTGAGAAGGAGAATGAGATAACGGCAGCATTGGAGGATATGCACTTTGTTCCGTCCAGAAACTACTATGCCTTGAGAGATGAACGTTATATCTTTGAGTTCTTGACTGTAGGAGTTGGATCCTTAAGTGGTCTTTGCCAGTTGTATTATTCCGATGATTTTAAGAATTTTACTTTACGATCCCCTGGAAAGCTAACCACCAACCTAAAAGTCAATAATGAAATCAATATGCTGGAGATGGAATTTAACTATGAAGAGATTCCAAGAGATGAACTTCATGAATTATTTGCATCCCTGCAATTAAAGAAGAAATACCATCGTTTAAAAAATGGAGCCTTTATTTCTTTAGAGGATTCCAGCTTTGCCTCTCTATCCAGTATGTTTGATAAGCTGGATGTAGAAGAGAAGAATATAAGAGATAATTCCATTGCCCTTCCGAAAAATTCCGCCGTTTATGTAAATGAATTAATGGAGGATAACGATGACTTTTCAACCCATCGAAATGATGATTTTATTAAGTTGGTAGATGGAATTGTCAATCCAAGTACTACAAACTATGAACTTCCAAATGGTATTGAGGTGGAATTAAGACCATACCAGGTAACGGGATATAAATGGCTTAAAACACTTGCGGATAATGGTCTTGGAGGTATCTTAGCTGATGATATGGGACTAGGAAAGACGCTTCAGACCATTGTGTATGTGGCAAGCTGTGTTGAAGAAGTATTAATGAAAGAGGATAGAAACAATACCTTTTTAATCGTCTGTCCTACCTCTTTGGTATATAACTGGCAGGATGAATTCCATAACTTTGCGCCACATATTAATACAATAGTAGTCAGCGGGGCTCCTGAGCAGCGCAAGGAACTCATTGAAAGTTATGTGGACAACGATGTTATCATTACCTCCTATCCATTAATCCGTAGGGATATCGAACATTATGAAAAGTTAAATATTCATACGATGTTTATCGATGAAGCACAGTTTATTAAAAATGCAAACTCCATTAGCGCAAAGGTGGTAAAACAGGTACCTGCGAAGCATCGTTTTGCACTTACAGGTACACCGATTGAGAATTCTCTGTCTGAGCTTTGGTCCATCTTTGATTTTGTCATGCCATACTATCTCTTTAGTCATTCCAAGTTTGTGGAGCGATATGAGAAGCCAATTATCCGAGATGATAGTAAAAAGACTTTAGAAGACCTAAGCCGTCATATTCAGCCATTTATCTTGCGAAGAATGAAGAAGGATGTCCTAGAAGAACTTCCTGAGAAGATTGAAAGCAAATATCTGACGGAGATGACAACAGAGCAAAAGAGTATCTATCTGTCCTATATGGAAAGCATACGGAATGATATCACTAGAGAGATTAATGAAAATGGTATTGGAAAGAGCCAGATGAAGATCTTAGCTGCGTTAACAAGACTTCGTCAGATCTGCTGCCACCCATCTACATTTGTAGAAAAGTACGAGGGTGGTTCCGGAAAACTGGAACTTTTAATGGACCTATTACCTGACTTTATCCTAAATGGTCATAGAATCCTTATTTTCTCCCAGTTTACTTCCATGCTTGAGATTATCGCTAATGAGCTAAAGGAGCAGGATATCAGTTACTTCTATCTGGAAGGTTCCACCTCCATGGAGGATCGAGCTGACTATGTGCGACGCTTTAATGATGGCGAGACAAGTATTTTCCTTATTTCCTTAAAGGCTGGCGGAACCGGACTGAACCTGACTGGAGCAGATACGGTTATCCATTATGATCCATGGTGGAATCCGGCTGTAGAAGAGCAGGCAACAGACCGTGCTTATCGTATTGGCCAGATGAACCGGGTGCATGTAATCAAATTGCTTACGAAGGGAACTATTGAAGAGAAGATTTATAAGCTACAGCAGAAGAAGAAAGCACTATCTGAAGCTGTCATCCAATCTAAGGAAGTCTTTATTAACAAACTGACCAAAGAAGAGATTCAAGAACTGTTTTCAGAATAAAGGAAGATAAAAGCAGATAAAAGAAGATAAAAGAAGGAGGTACACTTTATTCGTGTACCTCCTGTTGTGTAATAAACTGTTTATTCAAAATTCTCATTATAGAATTCTTCGATTAATTCATCTACATAGGAATCGCTATCAAAGGTATAGCGATCAGTTAGACATTTCTTAATATAATCAATCTTCTTTAAGAAGATAACCTCTTTGGCATCTACATCATTATCAAATTGAGACAGTGTCTCCTTTGTGATGTTTTCAGATAGCCATTCTTTGATGGAGGAGGTGATTTCCTTTTCGTCATCAATTTCATCAAATAGGATTTTAGACTTTCTATAGGAAATAATCGCAACAACTATAAATGCGATAGATACGCCACCTAAAATCAAGAATTGTAACCAATAACTGAATAGACTCACAACACCTACAGCATTTAAAACTGTGAATATGATTCCGAATATACCGAATACTAAGAAAATATAGAAGCTGGATTTAAAGTCATTATAGCGTTCCTCTTTCTTAACATATGTAACAGAGGACTTAGGCATAACTTTTGCCAGTGGGATCTCAACATCACGGTTAGCAGCTTCTCCCTCATCAAGATCAGTCTCTTCAAATGCTTCTTTTAAAGCCTCCTCGAAAGGATTTTCTTCTTCTTGGAGTTTCTTTGCTTCCCTTTTCTTCTTTTCCTCTGTGATATCGTAAGCAAGATATAATTTTCTTGCTTGTGATAATTTCTCTTCTGTCACATAGACTCCATAGCCTTCTTGTATCTCATCATAGAGAATAGAAACATCAGCGATATCAGAATACGTTAAGAATTCAAGAAATTTGTTAGCCTCTTCTTCACTGTCAAATAGAGCGATACATTGATCACATTGAGCTTCAAGTTCTTCTACAAGAGTAGAGCTACAGTCAGCACATACTGTAATTCCATCTCTGTATTCCATCTTGCATTTTGGACACCAAGACATAACATTGCCTCCTTTATAAAATGGATAAGAACCGTAGTGGTTCCTACCCATATTTAATTATTGTATTATATATAAGAGAATTACCTTAAATTCTCCAATACTTAATCCTGAATTTTGTATAGATGATAGGATTTCTTACCCTTTTTAATGAGTAATGAGGAATCTGCATTAAAATCAGCTGGGGTAAATATACGGTCAAAGGCAGTTACCTTTTCATCATTGACAGTAACTCCACCTTGTTGAATATTTCTTCTAGCATCAGATCTTGTCGTAGCAAGCTTACCATCTACCAGTAATGTAATTAAATCAATACCTGCTTCAAACTGAGCTTTCGTATAGGTCGTAGTAGGAATGTCTTCCGTCTTTAAATTACCTCCGAAAAGAGCTTTAGAAGCTTCTAATGCTTTCTTAGCTTCTTCTTCACCATGAACAATCTTGGTAATCTCGAAAGCTAATACTTCCTTAGCGTGATTGATCTCACTATCCTTAAGAGCACCTAAGCGACGAACTTCATCCATTGGAAGGAAGGTGAGAAGACCAAGGCATTCTTCTACCTTGACATCTTCAATGTTACGCCAATACTGGAAGAATTCATATGGAGAGGTCTTGGCTGGATCAAGCCAAACAGCACCCTTCATAGTTTTACCCATCTTAATACCCTCAGAGGTTGTTAAAAGCTTAAAGGTTAATCCATAAGCAGGCTTTCCTTCTTTACGACGGATCAGATCAACACCACCAAGGATATTGGACCATTGATCATTACCACCTAACTCTAGAGTACAACCATATAATTTATTTAATTTCCAGAAGTCATAGGATTGCATTAACATATAGTTAAATTCAAAGAAGGTTAGTCCCTTTTCCATACGCTGTTTGTAGCATTCTGCGGACAGCATCTTATTAACGGAGAAATGAACCCCAACTTCTCTTAAGAAATCAACGTAATTTA
>JAEYRR010000288.1 GCA_023435505.1 Bacillota bacterium
CATTTAATTTTTCATTAAGCTCTAGATTTTCCTTATATAAAGTTTCGTAATCGTCTACAACTTCTTTCAAAAAAGATTCTACATCTTTTTTGTCATAACCAAAACCTGTTTTAAATACTTTTCCCTGAAGTTCAATTGGTGTTAACATAATTATCCTCCTAAATGTATCGTAGTATAGTGGCGTATAATCGTCCTTTTTTTGTTTGATTGGTTATTCCACAGTATATAAACTTGCCATGGCCTCGCACTGAGATAATATCATTTTCCTTTAAAGAAGTGCTATTTTGAGTAATCAAGCGGCTATTGATAAATACTTTGCCTCCTGATATTAACTCAGATATGCTACTGCGGGAAGATTTGAGTGCTAACGCTAAAACGGAATCTAGTCGTACAGAAGAAATCGTTCCCCTTATTTCCTGATAGGAAGGAGCGATGTCAACCTCTTCTAGCTGTGTTAGCGTACAGGAAACATTGGTATGTTTAATCTTTGTAAGGGTATCCACAATATAGAGGCCAATGGCCTGATCCACAAATAGATATCCAGTATTATTCTTAATTAAAATATCGCCTAATTTGCCACGATCTATACCAAGGCTAATCAGTGCCCCAAGAAAGTCTCTATGACTCAAGGAATCGGCAAATTTTGCGTTATTAGGGCTAATTTTAATTACGCTGATATTGTACTCTTCCAGTAAGATATCATCTGCCACATAAAAGGCCAGACGCCTACGATCAGCACCCTCATAACCACCCCATAGATTATATGATATATTAGGCAGTTCTTTTATATGGTTCACAAATAGATTATATTCGTTCAGATTCAGGAAGTCGGTTAAGGTGGTATAGCCTCTGTTATCCGCTTGATATGCTAGTTCTTTTATACGCTTTAAAAATAATTCATCATCTCTGTCCATAGTTTTCACCTTATAATAATAGTAACCTTAAGTAAGAAAGAATAAAGATTGCAATTAGAGGTGCCATATCCATCTGTACCGTACGAAAAACAGAGTGCTTAAGTAAATATCGAATTATACTAAAGAGAGGATCTAAGAATCTGTCAATTAGATTCCTAAATCCCTTCAAACTAGGTATCCAGGATAATACAATATAAGCAAATACACAATATTCTAGAATGATAAAGAATATATAGAATGCTTCTTTCAGTAATCCTGTCATAATATTTAAAAATCCTTATTTATTGTAGGTACTTCAAAACTGTCATCAGGTACCAGTTCTAAATAATCACCGGAAATATCAATAGTATCAGGTGAAAATATAAAGATATACTTAGATATCTGATGCAATTTACCATTAATAGCATACACACAACCAGAAATAAAATCCATGATTCTTTGAGCATCTAATGGATCAAAACCTTCTAAATTAACAACGGAAGCTCGTCCAGTTAATAACATATCACAGATATCCTGGGAATCCTCAAATGAGGAAGGCTTCATTATACAGACTTCCAATCCCTTAGGTGTTGTTCTGATAGGAACAATCTTATTGGATGCAGTACGTTCCATTCTAACGCTCCTTTCCTTTCGTGGTTCGGGTATTACAGGATCCTTATCTTCCATGGCGCGAGGAGCTTGTGCTCTAGTAGCCTTACGCTCCAGAATTTGTTGTTCTTTTATATCATTATTTTGTTTTCTGCGTTCTTTTTCTTCTCTAGCGAGTCTCTTTCTTTCATTTTCTTCAAATTCTTCTTCAAATTCATCGAATTCGCTATCTTCATTTAGTTTTAAATAACCTAAGAAATTCTTTATTATACTTGACATTTTGCTTATCTCCTATCCCAAATTAACTATTGTCCTCAATCATGTACCCTATATATTATAATTGCGTTCACCGAATATTCCAGTGCCGACTCTCACCATAGTAGCACCTTCCTCAATTGCAATTTCAAAATCTCCTGTCATTCCCATTGAAAGTATATCCATATCAATATTATCAATGTTTTTAGATTTTATGTCAATAAGTAAATTGCGTAAATTAGAGAAGTGTACCCTATTATCCTCAGGATTTTCAACGAATGGTGCAATTGTCATAAGGCCTCTTACTTTAATGTTAGGGAGTTGAGATATTGCCAATATTAACGGAAGCGTATCTTCCTTAGAAACACCGAATTTGGTGTCTTCGTTGGCTATATTAACCTCAATTAAAATGTTAGCTGTAGTATTTTTTTTCTTTGCTTCTACACTGATTTGCTCAGCAAGTCTGAGGGAATCTACTGAATGAATTAAAAAAACCTTATCCACAATGTATTTAACCTTGTTACGCTGTAAATGACCAATCATATGCCAGTTTAAAGGCTCTTTAATACTTTCTTCCTTCTCGCGCAATTCTTGTACTTTATTCTCTCCAAAATCAACAATTCCTTCAGCTATGACTTCATTAATCATGGATATTGGTTTTGTTTTACTAACCGCAATTAAAGTAACTTCGCTTCTGTCTCTCAGACTCCGATTACAGGCAGCCTGAATCCTCTCTTCAACATCTAATAAGTTTTCTTTAATCATGTTGTCTCACCTTCCTGACATGTTTCTTCTAATACTGAACATAGTTCTGCTTTTTAGCTAAATCCACATTTACGATAATATGATCAAAATTATTAAGTCCCATGGAGGTATCCATCCGTACTAGGCAATACTCATTATTCTCATATAAAACTTCAATGCGTCTAAACACAGGATACCCTTTATTAACATTAAAAACACCTGTCAGGCTTCCTATATCAGTTATCTTATAGGTGTTGTTCATCCCTGTGGATCCAGGAAGAAGAATTACATCCCCTTTATTAACCACTGAAGTATCAATATAACTAAATGCATCTTCACGATAGTAAATATCGGTTTCTATAAATTCCGTAGTGGCTTCTCCGTTTTTAGAGTAAGTAAGCTTCACTATTCCATAACTATTATCATTACCCCCTTTGGTAATATAGTCATTTGGTATCTTGTAAAAATCCTTCTCACAAACCGAGGTAACCGGTATCTTGTATCCTGTTGCATGATTAGTACCAATCTCAATATTAACAAAACGTTCGTTGATATACTTGTACATATAGCCATCCATATGTAGTACGGCATATTTCTTATTGTTCTTGTCCAAAAATGTTAAACCTGCGGAAGTCTCTAACTTATCAGATAAGAAGGTTACACGAACCGATTTTTTATCGGACAATTTTTTATATTGCTCATCGTTAAGTGGAGTTACGATACTCCATTTTTCTGATTTGACCAACTTGTATACAGGGGCATTGCTTTCTTTTATTTCTGTGTTGCGAAGCTGCTCCTTTTTGTATTTGGTGGAATCAAACATAGAGTCCTCCAAAGTATCAACAGTAACACCTTCATATCCGTCTGTATAATAAGATATAACACCACTGGATTCAGCTTTGACAACAGAAAAATTACTTTTGGAATCAGACTTGTTTAGTAATTCATGTAAAGTATTTAGCATATTAACATTAGTAACTTCAAGTACTGTGCTATCAATGTCATACTTATAATTGTAAACAGTATTATAATCACTCTCATCATAAGAATTTTGATAGGATGTAATACTTTTACGAATCGCTGTAATATCACTATTACTTAGCTTTGTACCTTGTTCTGTATTAGATAATAGATTATACATATCACCAGATTCATCTAAAGTATAGATGGTTGTCCCTAGTTTAACCTTCTTACCATCAGCAACATAGTAGTTAATATAGCCAGCATGCTCATTACGATAAACGGTTTCATCCCGAAGAATTAATCCAAGATATGTACTATCGTCGGATATCTGATTTTCTGTAACTTTATAGATGGAAAGCTGTTCGCTTCCAAGAAATAAATAGATTTGAATTCCAATATATACAAAGATGACAATAAATAATATGACACCTAGATTAATATTAAGTGGCCTTCTAAACTTTACTACCTTTTTCTGATCTGCCAAGGTAAGTAACCTCCTAAAAAATCTTAAAAAATATATTCATATTTATATAATTATACTTATTCTTATGCAATATGTCAAAGAAGAATATTTTGTATAATAAAGACTTATTTGGTTACAATAGTGATAGAAAGCAAAAGGAGGTATGATATGAAAACTTTAGATTACATTGTTTTGATACTTGTCATTATTGGTGCAATAAATTGGGGCTTAATCGGCTTCTTTAGTTTCGACTTAGTAAGAGTTATTTTTGGAAATATGACTGTATTTTCACGTATTATCTATGCTATTATTGGAATATGTGGCCTATATGCCATCAGCTTTTGCGGAAGAATATCAAACAACCAGTAATGATAAAATGGTTGTATCTTTTTAAAGATACAACCATTTTTAAGGAGCAATTATAGTGATATAATTATCTGGTCTGAAAAGCTATCAGGAATACGGCTTTTTGAAACAGATATACATACAACAAATTCTATATTAAACAGATTGGAAATAGCATTTAATTTTGTAAGCACTGGTTCTAAATCTGCATTTTCATCTAGGTTCGCTATTTTTAATAAACTATCAAAGTATATCTTCTCTACATCATGATCACTGGATAGGATTCCACATATAAATCCTAAAAACTCATCTGCATTGGTTAATAAATAATCTCTGGAATTAATAAGACGTATCTTGTTGCTTAACTCATACATATGCTTATTGCTTTTGTCAATATAAACAAGATTACCAGTTATAGAACGAACATCTTCATTTGCTCTAGCAATAAGCAATTTTGTCTTTCCTTTACCTTTTTCACCTGCGATAATATGAATCATAATAACTCCTCCTTAAGTGACTGTATTTGTGTTATATGTACAAAAGTTAAAACTTTATGATTAAATTATAGAACAAATGTGATAAAAAAACAACTAGTATCCATACTATATTATAAAAATATATGAAATTGTCTGACTTAATTAGAACATAAAATTAAAAGTGTATTTTTCACCTAAAAAAGGACTGCCGAAGCAGTCCTTTTACTTTCTATTTATCAATCATCGAAAATAGATGATTCATTTCTTTGTATAAATCTTGTCTTGACTTGGCATTGAACACAATAGAAATATATTCATTCTCGTTTTTATCTTTGCCAAGAACAATCAGACAATAACCAGCTTCGTTGGTAGTACCTGTTTTTCCACCAAATACAGTAATAGAGTCAGGGGATTTTGTTCCACCTGTCAGATACATATTCGTGCTTTTAAAGATACGTGCTACTTCTCTTCCGGTTGAACTTACATATTCTGCTTTATAAGAAGATTGACCAACGATGGAACGGAACTCGTCATATTTTAATAACTCATTAAAAATCAAATACATATCATAGGATGTCGTATAGTGATTATCATCATGAAGTCCATGTGCATTTACAAAATGACTATGTGTTGCACCAAGCTTTTTTACAGCTTCATTCATCATATTAGAAAAGTTCTCTTCACTACCTCCAAGATGTTCTGCTATTGCAATTCCGGCATCATTTCCAGAATATACTAACAAAGAGTTTAACATCGTACGAAAAGGTACTTTGTCTCCTTCATTAAAACCACAGAGCTTAGCTCCAGAATATTTAATGTGAGAAGCATTGTAACTAACAGTAATGGTATCATCTAACTTATTTTGTTGGAAAGCAACTAGTGCAGTTGCCAGTTTTGTAATACTGGCTGGATAGATTTGATCGAACACATTGTTAGCATATACTAATTTACCAGAAGAACGATTCACTAATAAGGATGAACTGCTATTCTTCATAACATCATCAGCTTCATTTTGTTTATCTTTAGCAATAACACATAAATCTGATGCATATAAGGGAGCACTGTTACTTGTGATAAGAGGTTCAGAGGCAGTAAATGCTTCCTCATAAGATATAACATCGACCTCTTTCGACTTACATCCTGTTAGTATTAAGATAAACAAAAGGAGGCATGGTATTATTTTTTTCATGCACTAAATCCTTTCACTTAGATATTTATTTAAATATTTCCCGCCAGTCTAAATCGCCTCTATCTAAAGCTTTAATTAGCAATTCAGCAGTAGCAAGGTTTGTAGCTAACGGAATATTATGAGTATCGCATAATTGAACAACATTATTTACATCAGGCTCATGTGATTTTGGAGATAATGGATCTCTCAAAAAAATCACCATATCAATTTGATTGTGTTCGATTTGAGCACCTAACTGTTGTTCTCCACCTAAATGGCCGGCTAAATATTTGTGAATAGATAGGTTTGTAACTTCTTCAATAAGTCGACCTGTAGTTCCGGTTGCATATAATTCATTCTTGCTTAAGATGGCACGATAAGCAATACAAAAATTCTGCATCAGCTTCTTTTTTGCATCATGTGCAACTAAACCAATATTCATAGCTGTTACCCCCTAACGTTGTTTTTTTGTTGTAAACCAATATTCAGCACAAGACCAATTGCAATCATGCAACTAATCAATGAACTTAAACCATTACTTAGAAATGGTAATGGTAGTCCTGTATTTGGTAATATCATGGTGGCAACACCGACATTGGCAAATACCTGAAACATAAACATGGCTGATATACCAATGCATATCAGTTTACCAAGACGATCCTTGGCTTTTCTTGCTGTTAATAAACACATAAATATTATAATTGCCAATAATAATAATATAATACATCCACCAATAAAACCAAATTCTTCGCCTATAACACTCCATATAAAGTCACTCTCATTAACACCTACAATACTATAACTACGCGGAGTGGATGCCCCTTCGGATAGTAACTTACCATATAATTTACCAGTACCAATCGCCTGAATAGAGCATAATTGCTGCCAGTTCTCATGTAGCGCATAGGCTGGATTATCAGGCTGTGTAAAGGCAAGAATACGCTTGACCTGGTAGGCCTCAATTAGAAACTTTTCTCCAGGCTGAAGTAAGTACCATACAAATGCTATGATACTAGGAATCATTACACCTAAAGTAGGAAGTATAATCTTGTAACTTAATCCAGCAGCAAAGATCAATATAACAAAAATAAAGATCATTACCATACTGGAGGATAAGTCTGGCTGTTTAAAGATTAATAAAGTAGGCACAATTGTGATGGCACCAGTAATTAACACAATGTAGAATTTGTTCATCTTGGTTTCCATCTTGGTAAAAAGAAGTGCAAGAAGTATTATAAGGGAAATCTTAGCCAATTCAGAAGGCTGTAGATTAATCACCTTTAAATCAATCCATCGATAGCAACCGGTAGTTAAATCTGTTCCTAATGGTGAATATTTTGCTAAAAACAGCATAATAATTACGATTCCGTAATAAAATACTGCAAATCTAGCAACAAAGTGATAGTCCAAAAGTGCCACGAATGTTATAATAGCCAAACCTAGAATAAGGCCAGCTAACTGTCTGATATATGCAGAATTACCACCAGATAATTTTATAGCATATGCACTAATCAAAGACAGAATACATACAATAACAACAAGTGTCACATTCAGATGCTTAAAATTATATTGCTTAAAATTAAACATGGAAATTCATCCTTATTTCTTACCCGTCTTTAAATCTTTAATAGGAATATTTGCAAATAAAGCAGGTACACTGCCATTATTTCCTTCGGATTCAGTTTGGGTGATTTTAATGTCAAGTCCAGCAGTATCAATTTCAACATATTTGGAAATGACTGCGATTATATCATTTTTAATCTGTTCCATTATTTCTGGAGAGCAATTAGCTCGATCAGAAACTAAAACCAGTTTAAGTCTGTCTTTTGCAACGCTACTGGAAGTTTTCTTTTTAAAAAAATCTGCAAAACTCATAATCCTTCCCCCTCATTAGTTCTTTTTTAATAGATGTGCCAGCTTGCCCATTAATCCAGGTTTACCATTAAGATCTAATAAAGGTACTTCTTCTCCATTAATTCTACGGCATATATTCATATATGCTTTCCCTGCTAAGCTGTCAGAACCAACTAAAGGTTCTCCTTGATTAGTAGAAACTACTATATTTTCATCATCTGGTACGACACCAATTAAATCAATGGCTAAGATCTCTACTACATCATCAGCAGACATCATATCTCCACGTTTTACCATGTCGGTACGAAGACGATTTACAATTAAACTAGTTTTTTTGATTTCATGAGCTTCTAAAAGCCCAATAATACGGTCAGCATCACGAACAGCAGAAACTTCTGGAGTCGTTACGACTAAGGCACTATCAGCACCTGCGATAGCATTTAAAAAACCTTGTTCTATACCAGCTGGACAATCCATTAGAATATAATCAAACTCGCCTTTTAGTTCTTCCGCTAATTTTTTCATCTGCTCAGGTGATACAGAATTCTTATCCCTAGTTTGGGCAGAAGGTAATAAATAAAGATTAGGATATCTCTTATCCTTGATGAGAGCTTGCTTAATACGACAATTCCCCTCAATAACATCTACCAAATTGTAAACAATACGATTCTCAAGGCCCATAACAACATCCAAATTACGAAGGCCTATATCAGTATCGATTAATACCACTTTCTTGTCTAACTTTGCTAATCCAGTTCCAACATTAGCTGTAGTGGTAGTCTTGCCTACCCCACCTTTTCCAGATGTTACTACAATTACTTCACCCATCTAAGCATCCTCCAAACTATTTCTTACTAATATAAATTAATATCATTAATTACATCTTTCGTCAATGGCTCGATGTAAATATTGCCGTCCTCAATAAAAGCGATTTTAGCTTCTTTTGCAGTCTCCTTCTGTGGTTTATCGGGAGCCCTGCCTATGATGTCAGAAATACGGATCTGTACCGGCTTCATATCAAGAGCTACTACGAAAGCATTTTCATTACCGGCAGCTCCAGCAAAAACATTGCCTTTTAAACTACCCAGTATAATGACATTACCTTTAGAAA
>JAEYRR010000291.1 GCA_023435505.1 Bacillota bacterium
CCACATATGCACCAATCTCTTCAAGCTTTGCACTGATTGCTTCTAAATGCTTAGGAATAACGTTTTTAATTAATACATCTCCCTTTGTGGCAGCTGCTGCAATCATAAAGGTTCCTGCTTCAATCTGGTCTGGAATAATGGAATACTCACAACCATGTAATCTTCTAACTCCATTAATACGAATAACATCAGTACCAGCACCTTTAATATCTGCCCCCATTGTGTTGAGCATATTCGCAACATCTACTACGTGAGGCTCCTTGGCAGAGTTTTCAATGATTGTCTTACCATTAGAAAGAACTGCTGCTAACATAATATTAATAGTCGCACCTACAGTAACCATATCGAGATAGATATGATTGCCGACTAACTCGTCTGCACTGGCATCAATCATTCCGTTTTGAATCAATACATTGGCACCTAACGCTTCAAAGCCTTTAATGTGCTGATCGATTGGTCTGCTACCAATGTTACAACCACCTGGAAGGGCTACTTGAGCCTTTCTGTATTTGCCAAGTAAAGCACCTAATAGATAATAGGATGCTCTAATCTTACGAATAAAGTCATAATCTATACTATATTTGTCTATACTACTACCATTAATCTGAACTACATGCTCACTAACACGCTCTACTTTGGCGCCAATTCCTTCAATTGCTTGTAAAATAACATTAATATCTCGTACATTAGGTACGTTGTCTATTGTCACTGTCTCATCAGACATAATTGCTGCCGCTAGAATAGCTAATGCTGCATTCTTTGCTCCGCCAATTGTAACTTCTCCAACTAGTGGCTTCCCGCCTTTTATAATATACTGCTCCATCGCACACCTCTATAAAATCTCATTTTTGAGTATCAAACTTTTCTATACATATTTTTTTGCAAACTTATACATTTTAGTTACATTACAACACATTATAGCATAAAGTTTCTATCTTGTAAAAGAATAAAATAAGAAATAATTTGGTGCAAGCAATTCGGAAAGGGAAAAAGAGCATTTTATTGCTCAAAATTGGCATACCTAATGCAGATAGTTTCCATGGTTTTTTCTATTCCCAAATCCTCGGCATCTACTGTAATATCCGCGTATTTCTCATACAAATCACATCGCTCTTTATATAAGTCTAATAAATTCTGTCCCTTCTTCAGCACAACACCCCTTTGCCTTATATTGCAAAGTCGTGTCTCTAGTGATTCATAACTTAGCCTTATGTAAATAACCGTGCCAATACTTTTTAGATGTTCCATTGCCTGTTGTCCATATATAACGCTACCTCCGGTGGCAATGACGGTATGGTCTACCGTTAGCCCCGCATTTACACGGTTCTCAATGGCAATGAAGCCCTCCAGACCCTCTTCTTTAATAATATCCTTTAGTAGTCTATGCTCCTGTTCCTGAATCACAAGATCTGCATCAATAAAGCGGTAACCCAATACTTTTGCTAGGATTACACCAACAGTGCTCTTCCCTGCTGCTGGCATTCCAATTAATACAATATTGCTTTTCTTATTCTTCGTCGTCATCCTCATCCTCTTGCCCCAAGGCATCTTCTGTCTCATCCATCTTATCAACCTCATGATTTCGGTATTGATCTAATTCCTCTGGCCAGGTTTCCTTTTTTCTATTTTCGAAATAAATAAAGGAATCAATTTTATCAAAGATGTCTTTAAAGGTACCCCTTGGCGCTTCTTCAATATACTTCTTTATAATTTCCTGTTCTGCATTGTTTCTATACTTACCATAGAATATATCAAACAAGTTATGGCCACGCACATAAATTCTAAATAATTCCATGTTTTTCTTGATGTCTTCCTTGCTGTTAATGCGAATTCCGGTGTTCCGAATCATCCGTTTTACACTTCCTAATCGATACAAATAGTCTCTGTATTTTGCATAGAGAATATTATAAAAATCTTCGGGACTTTTAACCACTCCGATTTTTGTCATGATTTCTGGGTCAAGGAAATAGTTCTCAAATGAGTAATATTTTAAAACTAAAACATTTCTTGGTGTTACTCTTGGTAGATTAGCAATATCTTCTTTTGCCCGTTGGCTATAATAACTACACAATTGTCTTACCAAATGTTTTGGATTCCTTCCATCACTATCCCGAATCATCAAGAATTGGTCTTTTAGGTACAATTTGTTAATATATTTTAAATTCGCATACGTCTTAATATTGGTACAGCTATTGGTTGGAATAATAGAGATTCGCTGAAGCCTTCCATCCTCATCATAGATTTCTGAATAATACTTCTGTAACAGCATAGGCAGACGATTGCCATCCTGTTTACCCTCTACGATAAATACAAAGCTTACGTTCATTAGGTCATTGGCCGTATAGCCCAGATCATCCAGAATCTCATCAATATCTGTATTCGGATTAATCGTGGTGTAGAAGTCCTCATCTAACATAACCTGCTTAATCTGCTTGGAGGAGAAGTTAAAGATCATGTTTGGAGAATGGGTGGAAAAGATAACTTGATTCTTTTTGCTCAGCCGATACAGAATCTCGCTGGCCACCTTCTGCAGCTGTGGATGTAGATAGATCTCCGGATCTTCAATCATAATAATACAAGGAATGGTGTTCTCATCCTCTATGTATGTCTCAAGAAGAGAGAGGGCATAGATGCTTCGAAGTCCTTCACTGAGATAATGAATACTTCCCACTTCATTACGGTCCTTATTAATAACCTGGGTATCCAGGGTAAATAATTTCTCCACATCCATGTTGTAGACATAACGAATATCCTGATTCGGAGTGCCATTGGCATGAAAATATTTATTGATCTTATCTGACATATCTGACAGATTAAGACGGTACATTTTATATTCCATCAATTTTGATAGTTCGTAAACAGAAAGTTCCTCTGGTGTCTTTTTATGAATGACCCCAATACACTGGAAACAACGGTTGCAATTCTTTGCCTTGTCAAACATGCAGATGTCATCTCTTAGATCCTGAATACTTTCCTTGTCGTAGAACCGTAGAATCTCCTGCTGCAGATCATCTACATTTCTTCGCTGGTCCATATGAAAAATCTTTGGAAAGACCAGTGGAATGTTCTGATTGTTCTTTTTTACTCCATCCCGATATTGAACGGCACCATTGCTATAAAATCTACATTCAAAGGTAAGAAACCCATTTACAAAGGAAGGGAGTTTGGAATAGAAGTCCTTCTCCCAGAGTTCATACCTCTTGTACTTACTGACTATTCCTTTGCGATGAAATATCTCTAAATCCTGTGCTGTGAGCTCTACCTGCATACTAATGATAATCGGTTTCTTTTTGTCCAAAAAGTCATGCTCCTTCACACGGTAGTTACCTGCTACCATACGAATGGCATCAATTACAACTGTCTTGCCGGTGTTGTTCTTTCCTACAAGAATCAATACATTATTTACATCCGGAATCTCTAGGCTTCGAATTGACTTAAAGTTTTCAATCTTAATGGTACAAATCTTCATAACCCACTCCTTACTGGCAACGGTCTAGGACCGTTTCTGCCGGTTTTTATTATTCTTTCGTGAATTGCGAACATGCACCTTCGACTTTTTCACTTGTTTTTTTACAGAATAGCCGAAAGTTCCTAGCTGCTTTCCTAAATTATAATACTCTCCATGAGAATATACAATGGGGTTGGACTGGGAGAGATGGAATTTGCCCTTCTCATCCATATAGTCCTCCTCCACATGAACTGCTACCACTTTCGCGACAAACATGTGATGAGATCCTAGAGGTATTACCTGCTCAACTTCACATTCTATACTGACAGGGCTCTCTTTAATCATAGGTGCCTGTCTAAGGCTTCCTCGTATAGGAG
>JAEYRR010000338.1 GCA_023435505.1 Bacillota bacterium
GAATCATTTTTGTAGTTAATGCCTAGATACTCCCCCTCTTCTTTAGGGGTATATGCCATTAGGACAAAGCCATCAAACGAATTACTATTTTGATTTGAAGTAGGCTTAGGGTTTGCAGTATTGTCAGATTGTCCGATACTTATTTCGTTATTCGAACTATATCTCTCAATAAACTGAGAAACTCCTAATACAGCTGCAAAAATCAAACAAGCTGATATCGGTACTAATATTTTCTTCTTAATTGTATCCTTCCTTTTTAATGAATCATTTGATTCATACTGTTCTAGGATGTTATTTAACATTCTATTTCTCTCAACCTCATCCGGCTCAACTTTATTCCAAGCGTCAAATATCTGTTTATTCTTCATCTAATTCACCTCCTATTTTTTTTCGGAGTATCTCTCTGCCTTCATGTAAATAATTACGGATCGTTGATTGTGGTATATGAAGCATATTTGCAATTTCTGTACTTGTGTACCCTTCTTAATAGTAGAGATAAATTTCTATCCGTTATTTGTCTATTAAAGTCATAATCAATTCTAATGTATCGTCTGATTCAAATGAAAATTTACTACTCACATTGTCATAATCCTTAAGCGGTTCCTTCTTCTGCCACCAATGTCGAAAATGATCCTTGCATAAGTTTGTTGCAGTTACGATAAGCCAAGCTTTTTCATGTTCATCATTTTGGAACTGTCTATCACAATTTATTAGTTTCACAAACGTATTTTGAACAGCATCTTCTGTGTCTGCTTTGTTTTTCATATAGTTAAAACAAACGCGGTAGATTGTTTTTACATGGCGCTCATATATTTCCATAATCTCCTGCTTTGTATAAGGCATTTTATATCCTCCTTTCACTAACAATACGATTGAGATGTATAAAGTGTCGGCCTTTTATGTAAATTCTTTTTTATTAAAGATAAAATTAATTCTGAATTAAGATGTATCACGTACTAATCATAACATAAAAGCACTCCCAGATTGCCACCTAAGAATGCTCCTACCTTTTCTCTATTCAACTACCCTTTACTATTTTACTATATAGTCTTTATAGATCTTTTCAAGTCTCTTTCTTCGAATAATATACCTAGGCAATAACAAAGATGACATAAGTATATAGATAATAAAATCATAAAAGCTTTCATAACCTACTAGTAAACTATATACCAACATCATGGCTAACATCAAACATATACTTATATTCTCCTTTATAAGCGCAATCCTAGCTTGTCTATGATCACTATAATAAATTAGCAGTGTAGTATAGCTCATTTTAATGTAGATGATTAATGCACAAACTACTAACAGTAGAAAACATATCCTAAAAGCGACACCAGTAACTGGTTTTAAGCCAATAATTATAACCATACAAAAACCTAATAATGCTGATTCTATTAAACTAATAACTTGCCTAGATACTAGCTTAAAATTACCACTATAATAAAGTTCATTTGCGCTTATTTCCTCTTTTTGTTCTTCACCATCTATATAATATGATCTTCGCTTTATTCCTAATTCAAGAAATAAGTTAAACAAATATAATATAGCTAACAACAAACATAATACCTTAAATTGTGTAGATTGATAACTAAGTGACGTAATAAAGAAACACAAGAACATACTAATAAATCTAACCAAAAAGTCTAGTATAGTAAATTTTTTCATCCTTTTTAGTCTAGGTTCAAACCTAGTGTTAAATTCCAAAGTTGAATATGCCACAAAAACATACGGTAAGAAAGCCAACAGGCCATACTCTTCGATCCAAGTTGGGTTACTCATCAAAAATATATAGCCTACAAAACTTATATATGATAAATTATTCGCCCAAAATATTCTTTTATTTATATCCATATATAATCCTCCTAGGACCTAAGTCTGCCTTCATGTGAGGCAAGCCTCTCGGCTATATATTCCAATTACCACGCATACGTTCTTCCAAAAAATATATCTTACTTAATTCCATGAATAAAGGAATGTAGAAAAATAACAGCAAAGAGCCATATTCCTCAGCTGTTCTATTCTCCAAAATACCAACCACAATATATCCTTTATACAGTAAGAATATGAGAACACTTCCAATACTAGAGAAAATAATACTGCTACTTATTATAGTTCTGCCTTTATTTATACTTGCTATTGATTTACTATAACACTTTAAACAATCTAAAAATAATTTTGCTATTACCAATGAATTAATAATGATAAATGTTACTTCGGTTGCTATATTGACTAGTATCATATCGTAGAATAAAAGGACCAATACTAGATAGGCAGCAAACTTATACGTCTGTATTCTAATTCCAGATACAATTTCTAATAGTTTTTCATCAGTCTCTAAACAGTATGCTGATATATACCCTTTGAGTTCTTCATTGGATGTATGCCAATAATTATTAAAACTCATTCCATGTAATACAAGAACAATCACCCATAATACTATGATTATTCCATTATACTGCTGCTGCATATTGCCATACTTATTAAGATTCATGAGCATATATCCATGAAAAACAAGGGCAACAATTTGCAAGCAAAAAATTAAACGGTTATTAATCTTGTTAACCATATTAAGTGGATCACTATAACGATAAATCCCACACATAGTAATAGTAGCGCAAAGTAAAATAACAAAATTTAAAACCATCAGTACTATTCCATTATCTATACTAAGATCATCTAATTTACCGTGGCTATACAGTATATTGCCAAAAGCCAATAGTGCTATAAAAAATATGATACTTGTACACAGTCGCACTAGCAAAGTAAATATAATTGATTTCTTTTTCCCCATAAGCGCACTCTCCTATAAATTAGTGATAATGCATATAGTAATTAAATGATTTCAGCCCGCTTTAAAGCAAGCTTTTTATAATACTTCGACTTGTTTTTTTCAAACATAGTTCCAATACCATATGTATTAATAACAACTTTATAACCTTTCTTTATTGCTCCTAGAGCAGTAAGAGCAACACATCCACCACCATCAACACCAATAACTTCAATAGTATCTATATTGTTTTCTTTTAGAAATCTGTCTAACTGTTCATTTGAAAAAGCATCGCCAACATATTTATCAAATATAGTATCACTTACAACATTCAAGGAACTTACCAATTCTATTTCTGTCGTGCCGTCATATGCTTTAAATGGTGCGAATTTATTGATTAAATTATTTTTCATAATATTTCTTATGTATACTATTTTGCCTTCTTTATTAGCTTCAATTATCTCATTCACTTTATCTACTAATTCATTATCATAGTTAAAAAAATCTGCATGGTCCTCTCCAACACAAACATTTTGCATATCGATTACTAATATGGCTTTATTCATCGTACACCTCCAAATCCTCCTAATACATATAATAATTATGATTCTATATTATAAAAGTCGATACGATAAGTAAAGATATATTGCACTTAAGTAGACACAAAAAGGAGGAATCCACTGTCTACATTGGTTTTACAACTTCACATAGCATAAAAAGGGCCAACAAACAATGATATAATCATTATTTGTCGCCCTTCAATAAATTGGTTCTATTATTTCGGTTGGGTATCTCTGATTCGATTACTCGTCAATACATACATCTTTCATATCAAAGTCATGGCCAGCTG
>JAEYRR010000369.1 GCA_023435505.1 Bacillota bacterium
CAATCATTCTATTAACAGCATTATTCCCTGCGCCGCCAACTCCGACAACAAGTATTTTTGCAGATGAATCCGATTCATTATTTCTAATCTCCAGCAAGGTACTTCCTCCTTCTCATTCAATTCCCTATTATCCTGTTCCCCAAATATTTATGCGATTAAACTTTTAGACTTGTCCAAGGATAAAACACAAGATATATGATTTTTTTTTTAAACTATACCTTATATATACTTATAATATAGTTTTTCTATGAAATAATCAACCCCTTCTTAAAGAATTTTTGGATTATTCAAACTTTTTTAAAAAAGGCCAAAAAACCGTACAAATTCTTGGCCTATTCTGCCTTTTTAAAAGGGATGTTACTTTGTCCTGAGGTATACTCTGACATATCAAGTTCTCCTTTTAAATCCACAAGCTTTGGCAATATACCAGTGAGTTCTGCTATAGATTCATCATAAGATGTCCTATTGCCTAACATAACTTTAATGTCTTTTGTATATAGAGTCACGTTCTGATCAAGATCAAAACCAACCTTATCAATAGTTAATTCGTACCGCGAAAGCAACTGAGATATATTCATAATTCTTGAGAATACTGACTTATCTTCCACGCCTAAGGGTTCATACAGATTCATACGTTTAAAGTTTATGCCAGTAAATACTGGTATATTTTCTATGGCATCTTCACTTATTTCTAAAACCTGCCCATCCTTATCAAAATAGATGTTTTCATTCATGTAGTTTACACAGCCAACTATTTTCTTATAGTACACCTCTATTTTCAAGGTATTGCTATTCACATAATCGACTTCTAATTTCTGCACAAACGGTATCTCTATTTTGTCTTTAAATCGAAGTTTAAAATATAAGAGAAGTGTATTGTTATCCCAAACACTGTTTTTTATATAACTAGTAATTTCTTCTTTTGTATAATATTCGCTTTCACTGACCTCTATGTTCTTTAGCCTAAACTTTACGCAGAAGATAATCAACAAAACACCCAATATGCCAATAATAATCAGGAATTTCTTCACAGGAGATGTCTTTTTACGATATCTCATTTGTATCTTATCACCCATGTTCCCTCCTATATTTCTGCTGTTCTACAATTCTATATGATACATTTAGAAAGTCGTTAACAATGTTTCCTCGCTAACCTTTCCAATGTCAGCTCCCAACTTCTTTAAATCACAACAGATATCTTCATAACCACGCTCTATATATTCAACGCCTCTTATCAGGCTGACTCCATTTGCCATTAGTGCTGCTATGACCAACCCAGCTCCTCCACGAAGGTCATAAGCTCTTAGCTCGCTTCCATATAAAGATTCAACTCCACAAATTATTGCAAATTTGTCGTATACTCGAATGTCTGCACCCATCTTAATTAACTCACTGACAGTCCGAAATCTGGATTCAAAGATATTCTCTATGACCACGCTATTCCCATCCGCTATTGATAACACAGAAAGGATCTGTGATTGCATATCCGTCGGAAAACCGGGATACGGAAGGGTTTCTATTGTTGGTACTGCTTTTGGTCTCCCTTGGGAGCATATGTTAATGTAATCCTTTCCTACCCCTATTCGGCAACCAACTTTACGCAGAACATTGACTACTGCCAGATTGTCATAGGCACAGCTTCCTTTAAGAGTAATGTCACCACCGGTTCCAGCTACAGCTGCCATGTAGGTTGCCATCACTATTCGATCAGGGGCTAGAGAATACTCCACATCACGTAATTCCTTTACTCCTTCAATCTTTATAGTAGAAGTTCCGACCCCGGTTATAGGTACACCCATTTTCATAAGAAAGCGACATAACTCAGTAATCTCAGGTTCTACAGCTGCATTTTCAATAATGGTAACTCCACTAGCCAAAGCTGCAGTTAGGAGTACGTTTTCTGTGGCCCCTACACTGGTTTTCTCAAATTTGATATGAGTACCTTTTATCTGCGCAGTACTGCAAAAGATAAACTCTTCATTTTGAATGATATCCACATTCATTTTACGAATTGCATTTATATGCAGATCAATCGGTCTTGCCCCGATGGCACAACCACCCGGATAGGATATGGTAACTGAATGATTCCTACCCAACAAAGCTCCAAGTAAAATTATAGACGATCTCATAGTGCCGACATATTTTTTATCTACCACATTGTAATTAATTTCGTTTGCGTTAATTACCAGGTTTTCCTGTTCCCAGGATATAATACATCCTATGCTCTCCATTAGCTTAATCATGGAGTAAACGTCTGTTATTTTGGGGCAATGCTTGATTATCGTTGTGCCCTTATGCAGGATTGATGCTGCCAATATAGGTAAGACGGCATTTTTTGAGCCCTGTATAGAAAGCTCACCAAAGAGATGCCTTCCACCAACAACCTGAATAAAAGCCACTTGGCACACCTCTGACATTGATAAAAATATAGTATATTATATGTGAAGAGGTTATTTGTGTGAATTTAAGCTTTTTATTGCCTTTCGTATTTTATCTGATTGGAAACACTTAACGCGATTCCCATTTCCGCTAACAGAATTGCTACCGATGTACCACCATAGCTGATAAATGGTAATGGTATACCTGTAGATGGTATACTGTTTGTTACTACTGCGATATTAATGATTACTTGGATTGCAATATGTGCCATTACTCCAACGCATATCAAACCTCCAAATAAATCTGGTGAACTGATTGCTATAATAAACAGTCTCCATATGATTAGTACAAAGACCAGTAT
>JAEYRR010000382.1 GCA_023435505.1 Bacillota bacterium
TTTTTAAAGTGTACGATACGAAAGAGAGGATGAGATGGTATGAAGGCGATCTTAAAAAAGTACTTTCAGGAGTTTGCAGATGATATTGAATTTCCCACCTTGATCTTTGTTTATGAGACTGGAAAGATTATCACTTACAACAGTCTGGCTGAAGATATATTTGGGAAGAATGTATGCTCTATTAATAAAATAGTAGCCGAAAAACCCATTGAACTGGAGGAGATTAAAGATAATAATGGAAGTAAGATTTTTTATAACCGACTATATCATATTAAAGGAGGAAATACTTCTGAGATCGATATAGAGGTTAATGCAGTTTCCTTCGAGGGTATGCATATAATAATAGCCTTTTTTCAGTATTCGTATAAGCAGGCATTTGTCCGTCATATGAAGTATTTGCTTCCTAGGTTCGCCTGGAAGGATAGTTATTTTAACTTTCAAAGCATAAATGACAGCTTTATAACAGATTTAAAATTCCTTCATAATTATCGACCACCTTTAAAGAACAAGGACATTGTGGATGCAGCAACATCTGAGAAAATGATGGCAGATGATCAATATGTACTAGATGAGAAGATACCACTGATGCATATGCTACAACTTGTAAAATCCGAAACCTCTGAGGGTTATTTCTGTTCTATAAACCGCATGCCATTGATAAACTCAAATGGTAACGTAGTGGGACTTATTGGAACTTATCACTTAATTTTTAGTCAAGATGAATACAAGGTCTTATACGATGCAGTTTTAAGAAGTAATAATATCCTTAATCAATTAATCAGCAAAAGTGATACCGTAATTCTTAGTTGGAGAAAGGATGAGTCCTATCATCTGGAATATATCTCTTCAAATATTAGCTATTATGGATATCACCCAGACCAGTTTTATAGATGTGAGGTTAGATCTCAGGATATTATCCCTGAGGAAGACTATAAGAAGATTCTTTCTAATATCGAGAACATTAGAAAAGATAAGATTAAATTTTTTGTACAGAAAGTCACCCTTATAAAGGGCAATGGACAGAAGGAGCCCGTTAAAGTTATAGTTGAGTGTATTAAAAACAAGAACAATGAGCTATATTTTGAATGCTTAGTACAGAGAGATATCAGCAGATCTGAGATTCAAGGAGGAAAAAATGATGGATATTTTCATCTCGCCTTGGATACCTGGGAGCAATCTAATAAACAGGAACAACTGACTAAAGCAATCAGTAATAACTGTAAGGAGTTTTCTGTATATTATCAGCCAATTGTTACGGTCAACAATTCTTCTGTCATTGGCATAGAGGCCTTACTTCGATGGAATAGTTCAGTCTATGGAACTGTCAATCCTTTGGAATTCCTATCTATGAGTGAATATCTTGGGCATATGGAACGTTTGGGTTACTTTGTAATACGTGAAACCCTAAAGACCTATGGTCGGTTACTTAAGTATGGGTTATCAAATATTAGGATACATATAAACATAAGTTTAGTACAATTATTTCAACCTCATTTTGTTACGAACCTGGTCACTCTTACTGAGGAAAATCATATTAAAAGGGAGCAGATTGTTCTTGAAATAAAAGAAGGGCTTGCAATGGAGAATATGGAGTTTTTGAAAAAGGTCTTATTAGAGATTAAGCGGAAGGGATATAGAATTGCTCTTGATAATTTTGGTGCCGGCCTAATGGATATAAACTTTATTAAGGATATACCATTTGATTATATCAAGTTGGATAAAAGTTTTCTTGAGACTTATGCTTCTGAAAAGTTTAACGAAGCCTTAGTAATTGCTATGTTAGAGGTAATTAAAAGTATGAAAGCAGAGACTATTGTGGAGGGGATTGAGACAGCAAAGCAGTATGAATTCTTATTGTCCCATGAAGTTTATGCATATCAGGGATACTATTTCAGTAAGCCTGTTGAAAAAAAGAAATTGCTTTCTTCACTTAAATAATGAACTAAAGGGCCTTGTCATCAGTGACAGGCCCTTTATATAGATATGACTTTCTAATTGCTTATTTCGTTCCGTAGATACGATCCCCCGCATCACCTAGTCCTGGAAGTATATAACCATGCTCATTTAACTTTTCATCTAAAGCACCAATATAGACATCTACATCAGGATGTGCTTCTTGAAGCTTCTTAACACCTTCTGGTGCTGCGATTAAGCATAAGAAACGTATATGCTTAATACCACGTTTCTTAAGAAGATTAATAGCAGCGATTGCAGAACCACCGGTTGCTAGCATAGGATCTACTACAAAAATATCTCTTTCAGAGGCATCACTTGGAAGCTTGCAGAAGTATTCCACAGGTTCTAACGTTTCTTCATTACGATATAAACCAATATGTCCAACTTTAGCATTTGGAATTAAGGTAAGGATACCATCTGCCATATGAAGTCCTGCACGGAGAATAGGTACAATACAAAGCTTCTTTCCGGCTATTTCTTTTACGGTAGTTGTCACTAATGGTGTCTCAATTTCAATGTCAGCTAGAGGAAGTTCTCGAGTTGCTTCATAGCCAATTAACATTGCAACCTCAGCAACAAGATCGCGAAATTCCTTTGTAGAAGTTGTTTTTACACGCATAATTCCAAGCTTGTGCTGAATCAAAGGATGATTCATAATAGTTACTCTAGACATAATATACCTCCATATATTTTCCTTTTGTATTCAGGATTTTTACTCATGTAGAAATTCACTGATAGTATTATACCATTAACTAAAATAAGATAAAAGGTGTAATATCCATTTTTCGTATTTTGTACATATTGAAAGGGGAAATTGTATATTAAGGCATATATGAATTGGTTTTAATGTTAAAATGGACATATAGCTTGCTTGAGGGAGAATAAGATGGAACTGGAATGTCAGAACGGACTGTTGGAGTATATATGGAAGGCGGAATCCTTCGCAACTGCAATCATAGACAATGAAGCAGGAATACAACAATGTAACGAAGGTTTTCTTCGATTATTTGCAATCTTGCCACAAGAGTATAGTAAAAGGAGTATTTACAAGTTAATTAAGAGTAAAGAATTAAAAGAAAAACTAGTAAGAGTAATAGATATAGGACAGAAAAGATCAGAATTCGTATTTTCGTATTCTATATATTCTGAGAATATATGCTGGAGCAGA
>JAEYRR010000004.1 GCA_023435505.1 Bacillota bacterium
TTCAAACAGTCACTAATGGAATTCTCTGGTGCCTGTGCAGGTTGTGGAGAGACTCCATATGCCAGATTGATTACCCAACTCTTTGGTGACAGAATGTATATTGCCAATGCAACAGGATGCTCCTCAATCTGGGGTGGCTCGTCACCTGCATCTCCATATACCGTAAACAAGAAGGGACAAGGACCAGCTTGGGCAAATTCATTATTTGAGGATAACGCAGAATACGGCTATGGAATGTCTATTGCACAGAAGGCTCTAAGAAACAGAGTTCTTCAATCTGCTGAAAAACTTCTAGGCGTTGCTGAGAAGGATAATGTGAAGGCTGCTTTAGAGCAATACCTTGCAACAAAGGATTCTTCCACAGCCAATGGGCCTGCAACAGAAGCTATGCTTGCAGCACTGGAAAGCTGTGATTGTGACAATGCTGACAGAGCTTACATTTTAAAGAATAAGAATTTTGCCTCTAAGAAATCCCAATGGATTTTAGGTGGTGACGGTTGGGCATATGATATCGGCTTTGGTGGCTTGGATCATGTATTGGCTTCCGGTCAGGATGTAAATATTCTTGTATTTGATACAGAGGTATATTCCAATACCGGTGGACAGTCCTCTAAGGCAACCCAGACTGGTGCGATTGCGCAGTTTGCGGCAGCTGGTAAAGAGATTAAGAAGAAAGACTTAGCTGGCATTGCAATGAGCTATGGGTATGTATATGTAGCACAGATTGCTCAGGGAGCTGACTACAATCAATGTATTAAGGCATTTGTAGAGGCAGAAAGCTATCCTGGCCCATCTATTATTATTGCCTATGCTCCATGTATTTCTCATGGAATTAAAGGTGGAATGACAGTAGCTCAGACAGAAGAGAAGAACGCAGTTCAATGTGGTTATTGGAACCTGTTCCGTTATGATCCTCGTTTAGAAGAGGAAGGAAAGAATCCATTCCAGTTAGACTCTAAGGCTCCAACTGCAAGCTATCAGGACTTCTTACAGAATGAGGTTCGTTACAGTAGACTTGCTAGAACTAACCCAGAGAGAGCGAAGGAATTGTTTGAAGCTGCTGAGAAGGAAGCAAAGAAGAGATACGAAGAGTTAGTGAAGAAAGCACAGTAGTATATAAATAGGAAGTTAAGGACAGGGTAAACATTTTCCCTTTCCTTATTTTCTGTGTGTATCTTAGAGTTGTTCAATTGTAATTAACTTGACAAAATCCATATTGATACTTACAATATTTGTGATATTACAAGTGTTGTAACTGATAAATATAAGTCAGTCATTGTATATAAACCGTAAATTTATAGGTATACAATAGTAAAAAGGAGACTAGAATGATTACAATTGTCATAGCCAATAAAAAAGGGTATAAGGATGCTTTAGCCACTATAAATAATATTAAAAAAAGTGAAAGCTTTCATAGTAAAAAGATTCACATCAAGTTGTATGATTTAGGTGGGGAAGTAAAAAAGCATCTGCATGATGTTGAAGTAATTTCCAAAGGCTTTGATAAAACTCAAAAGGCATTTAATGATGCAGTTGCTACTGTAACCACGCCTTATATTACCTTTTTAAAAGCAGGGGACTTGTATGGGAAGTCTGCTTTGGATGAGACCTATAAGGTTTTAGAGGAAAAAGATGAGTCAGATGATATCGGTATTATGGCTATGGAAGAGTATAATGCCCCTGTAGAAGTGATAAATGAACCTGATTTTGAATTTATCAATTTAGATAAAAATTATAAATATATCAATGCATATTTGGGATGCTATATCATCCGTACAGACTTACTTCAGGACAATCAATTTAGTTCTAAATTAAAGTATTTCTGGCAGAGAGAGTTTATTGTGCGTCTGCTTAATCAGACAAAGAACCTAGTTCTGATAAAAAATGTTGGTTTGATTAGTAAAGAAATCCCAATGACTAATTATCTGGAATTTCCATATGCGCAAAGAGAACAATGGTACATTGAGGCAGTTTATAAGTACTTGTTACCATTTATGAAGGAAATGAAAGAGAAAGATACGTTAAGTAATTATTTGAAACTGAACTGTTACAATATGTTAGTAGTGATTTTTAATCACAATTTTGGTTTGCGTGATAAGCACATATTTCTTGATAATAGAAAGGAATTCTACCAAACAGTATCAGAGCTATTGTGGATGATTGATGATGATATTATTGCAAATGCAGGAGCTAAGATATACAAGGTAAATCCACCTTTAGTTCTTAAGTTCTTTCAGATTAAGTATGGAGATGAGCTTGAAAAGCACTATGTCTTAGATTTTGAAAATGCCACCACCTATCTGACGATTAATGATGTAATTCTTAATAAAATCAATAATCAAAAGGTACGATTAGATGCAATCAACGCTGATGAGAATGGATTTATTCTCGACATGGCTGTTTTAGTATTTGCAGAACGTGATATATTCCAGCTAAAAGCCAACCTTAATGGAAAAGGGTTGGATGTAATTGAGAATAACAGATATGCAGATGTATCGTATTTTGGTGAACCTGTGTGTAGATGGATTACCACTCAGATCAAGATTCCGTTTACACGTTTAAGAAGATCTCGTAACACATTCCAATTGAGTATTGACATCAACGGTCATGAGAATCCATTTGGCTTTATGACAGGCCGGTTCCCAGCCAGAATCAACACCTCATTGCCGGGTGCCTACACCTTGTTGAAGGGGTATATGCTGTATCTTACTGAGGATGGCAAAGGAATTGTTATTCGTAAGTATAACTGGAAAAGCCATTTGAAGAAAGAATTTAAATTGTGGCCAAAGATATTAAGGAAAAGTGAAAAAATGGCCTTTCTGCGTCTCTTATATTGGATAACAAGACCATTTTTATGTCGCAAGAAAATATGGATTACCTATGATAAGATGTATAAGGGCGGGGACAATGGAGAGTATTTCTACAGATATATGCTGTCCCAAAAAGGAAAAAACAAAATTAAGCCATACTATATCATCAATAAGGATTATCCAGATGCCAAGAGGATGAGAAAACAGGGTTTAAAACCGCTCTATATGAATAGCTTGAAGCATCAGCTATACTTTCTTAATGCAGATGTGATTGCCACAACACATGCTAATATTCCTATATACAGTGGTTGTACTGTGGGAGGATTTGCGTTAATGCAAGATTTGTTCTATGCACACGTTGTTTGTATCCAGCATGGCTTAGCTATTCAGGATCTACCATTTGATTTAAACCGTGTATATGATAACCTAGAGGGCTTTTACTGCGCCAGTCAGAATGAGATAGATAATCTTTCCAAGGACTATTATGCTTATGAAGATAAGAGTATGTTGAGATTGACTGGTGTCCCAAGGTATGATGGTCTAAAAAGTAATGATAAGAAGAGAATTCTTATTACGCCAACTTGGAGAAGGTACATTGCCATGCCTGCCAGTGTTGGGAACGTAAGACCATATTCGCCTACTTTTAAGAAAACAGATTATTTTGCTTTATATAATGGTCTGATTAATGATGAACGATTACTGAAAACAGCTCGAGAAACCGGGTACGATATCTGTTATATACTTCACCCAACCCTGTCTGCCCAGTATGAGGATTTTGAACAGCAGGAAGGAGTAAAGGTAATCTCCGCTATCGATGTAAATTATGAGAAGGAATTTGTGGAATCCAGTCTCATGGTTACAGATTACTCTGGTGTACAATTTGACTTTGCGTATATGAGAAAGCCGATTGTGTATTATCACCCACCAAAACTTCCACCTCACTATGAAGAGGGAGGATTAGATTATGAGAACCAGGGCTTTGGTGAAATCTGTACAGAGCATGAGGAGTTAGTTACTAGATTATGTGAATACATGAGACAAGACTGCCGTATGACAGAAAAATATAAGCAGCGTGTAGATGATTTCTTCGCGTATAGCGATCATAATAATTGCCAGAGAATATACGATGATTTGGTGAAGAGATTCTATTAATCAGAGGGTGGTTACTTTATGACAATGTTGGTTATAGGGTAACCACTCTTTTTGTTTAGGGAATGTCTAATTTCCGAAAAATGTGTGAAGAATGGAGTAAAAGCTGTCAATATGCTTGACAGTAAAACACCAAATAAGTAAACTTATAGCAGATTGAGCAAGACATGTCTGTTATTTTATGTGATAGTAGGAGGAGACGGATGATAACATTATATATAGTTATTCCT
>JAEYRR010000074.1 GCA_023435505.1 Bacillota bacterium
CTATGGAGGACACTATAGTCTATGAGATTCCAAAGCGATTCTTTTTTCATACATGTCAAAAGGGCTGTGCCTATCATGAGACCTTGATTCGGAATATGCTTTCTATACTGGCAGAGAAAGCCTTTCTACTAAATATGAAACTGCAGATCATGTCTGCCGGAAGTCTACGTATGAAGCTTTGTAAGTATTTAGTACAGAATTGCGATGACAGTGGTAAAGTCATTTTGAAGTATACCAGGGAGGAACTGGCTGATTATTTAAGCGTAGCTAGGCCAAGTCTTTCTAGGGAAATGATGAAAATGCAGGACGAAGGCCTGATTGAGGTCAAAGGAAAGAAAGTCTTTATTACCGATAAAGAACGAATTGAAGATATGATATAAGAAATGGCTGTTGTACACCCTGTATGACAGCTTATTTTAATGTAACATATGTTACAGACTTTTTTTGATTACTAAGGTAGTATATATAGGAGAAGAACAAGTACATTGAAAGTAAAAGGAGAAACGACTATGTATGGTGTTGAAATATTAGTACAAGAGCATGAACACATAATGCGTATGGCTGAAGTAATGAGAGAGGCCTCCCTTGCTTTGTTAGAGGGTAAGGATGTAAATAAAGATGATTTTGAGTCGATGATAGACTTTGTCAGAAATTATGCGGATAAGCATCATCACGGAAAAGAAGAAGATTTATTATTTCTCTATATGAGAGAAGAATTAGGGAAAATCGGTGAAAATCTGATTCAGCATGGTATGTTAGTTGAGCATGACCTAGGAAGACTTCATATCAGACAGTTGGAGGAAGCAATTAATGAGTATGAAGAAACGAAGTCAAATATGGCAAAGCTTAATATAATCACAAATGCTGTATGCTATAGTGACTTAATCAAACGTCATATCGGAAAAGAAAATGAAGTAGTTTTCCCATATGGAGAAAAGAATGTAAGTGAAGAAAGTCGAGATAAGGTAAATGTAGTAACAAAAGAAATAGAAGATAAAGCTAAAAAAGAGGGAATTCAAGCAAAATATCTTGGGATTTTGGAACAACTAGAGAAAACTTATCTTAAATAATTAGTGAAATATATTATATTAAATTAACAATGATGTCGGATTTGAATATAATAGTATGAAACCATGAATATTAAGTCGATATAGTTTGACTATAAATGGATGTTTCATGCAAATAAATTATTATCAGATTATGGATCATATCAAAGATGGAAGCTTCAGAAAACTTGGAGCGGGTTCGGGGCGCTATGTATATGACATGGGAAATGGTTATGTAGTAAAATACGGTAGAAATGTTAAAGGTCAAGCTCAAAACCAGGAAGAATATGAGATCTATCATATCAGGTTTGATCCCATCTTAGCAGCTGCAACTGCACTATCAGGGGATAATCGTATACTCATTATGGAAAAAGTTGAGCCATACTATACATCGAAATATATATGTGAGTATTTTCAGATATCAAACTTAAGAGGGGTGCTTCAGGTCCCAGAAGTGAGGAGAATGACATATGACTATCATTTGGTTGGAGCAGATCTTACTAAGCTAAGTAGCTGGGGTGAGGCAAGGAAAAGACCAGTGCTTTTGGATTATGGGTTTACTACTGAGGTGAGACATAGGTATTATAATGGGTTGTTTTGATACAATAATTTATATAAATATAAAAAGCGATCTGTCCTATTATAGACAAATCGCTTTTTTGCTATACTAATCGCTGTCCTAGTAGTACACCCATTACGGATGCCATCATAAGGCCTCTTGTCCAACCACTGGAATCGCCAAGGCAGTAGAGACCTTCTATATTGGTAATAAAATTCTCATCCATCTTAACTTTGTTGGAATAGAATTTAAGCTCTGGTGAATAAAGAAGAGTTTCGGTACTAGCAAAACCCGGAACTACATGGTCCATCGCCTGAATAAAATTGATGATGTTGGTCATGGAACGGTAAGGCATAGCAGCGGTAATGTCGCCAGCAACTGCATCCGGAAGAGTTGGCTTAAGATTGGAGAAATTAAGTTCTTTTGGCCAGGTTCTCTTACCATCTAGGATGTCTCCGTAACGCTGTACTAATATATGGCCGTTACCTAACATGTTAGTTAACTCACCCACCTTTTGTGCATATTCAATAGGCTGGTTAAATGGATGAGTAAAATTATGAGAACATAAGATAGAAAGATTGGTATTGTTAGATTTTAAATCCTTGTAGGAATGTCCATTTACAACTGCTAAATCGTTGTCATAATTCTCCTGACTCACAAAACCACCAGGATTCTGACAGAAAGTACGAACTTTATTCTTGAATGGTCGTGGGTAGCCGATTAGTTTGGACTCATAAAGTACATCATTTACTTCCTCCATAATCTCATTTCTTACTTCTACACGAACACCTATGTCAACCGTACCTGGTTGATGAGCTATGGAATGCTCCTCACACAGGTTTTCAAACCAGTGGGCACCACGTCTTCCGACTGCTACGACTACAGATTCAGCGGGCAGCTCAAAGGTCTCCTTTGATTTAACGTTAGTGATTACAACACCAACACACTTTTTGTCCTTTAAAATAATATTGTCACAGGAGTGGGAGAAGAGAATATCGACACCATGAGCCAGCAAATATTCCTGAATCTCATAGTAAAGCTTTTGAGCCTTCTCGGTACCCAGATGCCTGATTGGACAATCCACAAGCTTAAGGCCTGCCTGTATAGCACGCTTTCTTATCTCTTTGATTTTTTCGGTTTCACTGACACCTTCAATCTTATTATCGGCACCAAATTCTAGATAAATGCTGTCTGTATAATTTATCATGGTTTGTGCAAGGTCAGCTCCTATTAGTTCAGGAAGTTGCCCACCTACCTCACTACTTAAGCTTAGTTTACCATCGGAGAAGGCACCTGCACCGGAAAATCCGGTCGTAATATGGCAGTATGGCTTACAATTAACACACTGTTTTGTCTTTGTCTTAGGGCAGCTCCGCTTATCAACAGCAACCCCTTTTTCCACAATTAATATTTTTTTCTTAGTACCTTTTCTCAGCATCTCTAAAGCTGTAAAGATGCCAGCAGGGCCAGCACCAATGATTACAACATCATAGTTCATTATATGCCTCCAAATCCTTTGGTATTTTTATGTAATCCATTTGAATCATAGATATAATTGGACCATACATATAATATCATATATAGTATAAATTAACAATTATTTTGTCTTGGAGCAAGATAATGTTTTATGGTAAAGCTAAAAAATAGTATTAATAGTTGACTGTTTTTACAATATATGTTATTATTATCACAGTAAAAATTTGCTTGGAATCTTTACGATAATGGCAAACTGATAGAAATATCAGGACGCAAAACTAAAGGGCCTGTTAAATGGTAGCCAGTTGCCGAATAAGGATTTTTTTTGTTTGTATTATTTGCTAAAAACGAATTTCTTTCTTCATTTGGTCTCCCCCAAATGTTGATAAACAGGAAGTTCATTTTTAATTTATAGAATATCTACTCCCTCTCATATATTTGCAAAATAGCAGATATACTATCAGATATTCTATAATATATACCTTCTCACAAGAAAAGAGGCTACAGGTTCCTGTAGCCTCTTTTGCAATTGTAAAATAATTCTTTCTTATCATGCACTAGTGATATCTTCTATATAATCCAATAACCTTCCCAATGATGGATAAATCATCGACAATGATAGGATCCATTGTATCATTCTCCGGCTGTAATCTGAAATGTCCCTTTTCTTTATAGAACGTTTTAACTGTTACGGAATCGTCGATTAGGGCAACAACCTTTTCTCCATTCTCTGCAGTAGGTTGCCTCTGGACTAAAATCTTATCTCCATTATATATACCCGCATTAATCATACTGTCACCCTTAACATTTAACATAAACACTTCATGATTAGGGATGTCATCAGCTGGAAGAGGGAAATACCCCTCAATATTCTCAACGGCCAGTATAGGCTGACCAGCAGTTACAGTTCCAACTAAAGGTACGTTGACGATTTCTCTTCGTGTCAGGGAAAAGCTATCATCCATAATCTCTATGGCACGAGGTTTCGTTGGATCCCTACGGATAAAACCATTCTTCTCTAAGGTCTCTAAGTGGGAATGAACAGAAGAGGTTGATTTAAGCTTTACAGCTTCACATATCTCACGAACAGCTGGTGGATATCCCCGATTAATGATTTCAGACTTTATGTATTCTAAAATCTCTTTTTGTTTGGCACTGATTTTGCCTTGACTCATATAGAACTCCTCCTATTCTCTATCCTATATTTCAATAAACTATACTTGAATAGTTTGTATTCTTACGTTCTATTAAAATGTCCATGAATCCTTGTTTCTTAAATTATAACACATATGTTCGAACAATGCAAAACCTATGTTCGATTTTTTTGAAAAAGTTGTAATGAATTTATTGACAAACAAACACATGTTCGTTATAATGTAATCATACAAACAAATGTTCGGAACTATTGTTCGGAGTTTATATATTATTAGTGGGGTATTTATGGAGGGATTGTCATGATGCATAGGGTTAGGAATCAGAGAAGAGAAGGATTATTATTGTTATTCATAATTTGTATTGTTGTAATCACGGTTTTGTGTGTTACCATACAAGTCAATGCATCTCAGGAGAATGATAAGAAGATTCAGGTGAAAAGTATTTTAATAGAAGCAGGTGATACTTTGTGGAATATTGCTTCTGAGAACTTTAGTGAAGAGTATGATAGTATAGAAGAGTATGTATCCGCTATTAAGGAGTGCAATCATATTACTTCAGATAAGATTTGTACCGGTAATTATTTAATCGTTCCCTATTATCAATAAGACTAAATCAAAACATCATATTATACATAGATGACCTCCTTAGGGAGGTCTATTTTAATTATGGGCGTTAGCCTGTTGAGGGCATTTCTTTCACTTGACAGAATATGGTAGATGTTCTATCTTAATAAAAAGAATATATTTTGTAATATTTACAATAGTGAAGGAGAAATTAGATGATTTGTGAAGCAACGACAAATGATTTGGAAGATTTACTTCGTTTATACACCCATCTACATAACAATGCCATGCCTGTAATTGATGAAGAGTTACGTGGTATGTGGAAGGAGATAATAGAAGATCCCCATCATCATATTATCATAGCAAGGGAAGGAGAACATATTATCTCCTCTGTAGTTCTCATTATTATTCCAAATCTAACCCATAACCAGAGGCCATATGGACTCGTTGAAAATGTAATTACTCATCCAGATTATCGAAAGAAGGGTTACGCAGGAGCCTGTCTGGATTACGGAAAAGAACTTGCTAAAAAAGCCGGTTGTTATAAGCTAATGCTTATGACCGGCTCTAAGGATGATAATACTTTACATTTTTATGAACAGGCAGGTTACAATAGAAATGATAAAACTGCCTTTATACAGTGGCTCTAGGGAAGAAATTTAAGCATTTCGTTCTAATTTAGTTATTTTTTTAAACTCCACTATTACCATAATGATCGTGACTACAAAGGCAAGCAGGTCAGCAATAGGTCCTGCATATAGAATTCCGTCTATGCCTATTACAAGAGGGATTAAAACCATGAATGGGAGTAGGAATATAATCTGCCTGGTTAGGGATAAAAAGATTCCCTTGTATGCTTTGCCTATGGAGGTAAAGAAAGTGGATGTAATTGGCTGCATGAAATTTAAAAAGGTAAAAAACAAGAAAATTCTAAAGGTTTTAATTCCGAAGATAAAATAATTATCCGTTCCTGATCCGAATAAGGAGAGAAGCTGTCTCGGAAAAATCTGAAATAGTAGGAAGGCTACAATGGATAGAACTCCACCTGCTGTAATCGCCAGTAGATAAGCATCCTTTACCCGTTTATACTTGGCGGCGCCATAGTTAAAACTCTCAATAGGCTGTGTACCCTGGGCAATTCCGATAATGATAGCAAAGAATACC
>JAEYRR010000081.1 GCA_023435505.1 Bacillota bacterium
TAATTAGGTTGCATTTATGCACCTCCTAGTGATTTGTTTTCGACGACTGGCGCTGGGAGGTTTTTTATTATTATAAAAGAAAAATGTCAGAGTGTCATTACGACACCCCAACATTTATTATAGAACCTTTTTTAGGGCTCTTCAGTATTTCGCCTAAATAATAAGGAATTTGACAATATACTAAGGCTATGTTATGATTAGCCACAATATACTGCCACCGGGTAGTGGTGCGAATAGCACTCATATACACATCGTTAGGTCTAAGAAGATGTGTAGTATGGGTGCTATTTTTTGATTATAACAATGGGAAAAGGAGATATACAGGAACATGTTGGGATCGATTAAGAGGTTAACAAGATTTGAGAAGATTTTATGGGGATTATCGAATTTTGTGGTTGTGTCATTCTATTTTGTTGCAGGAAACAGTGGTATGGTAAATCTTATAGCTTCCCTAGTTGGAGTGACAGCGTTAATCTTTGTAGCTAGAGGAGAAGTGCTTGGGCAGGTTTTAACGGTACTCTTTAGTCTTTTGTACGCTTATATATCCTATGAGTTTCGTTATTATGGGGAGATGATTACCTATGTGGGAATGACCGCTCCGATTGCACTAATGTCAGTGGTTGCTTGGTTAAAGCATACATATGAGAAAGGAAAAGGAGAAGTATTAGTAGCTCATATGACAAAATTAAACATTGTCACCATGCTCATCCTAACCATAGCAGTCACACAACTATTTTATTACATACTAAAATACTTTCATACGGCAAATCTTATGATTAGTACAATCTCGATTGCAACAAGCTTCTTAGCATCGTATTTGATGCTATTTCGTAGCCCCGCCTATGCTCTTGCCTATGGAGCAAATGATATTGTGCTTATACTACTATGGGTACTTGCCACGATAGAGAAATCCTCTTATTTCCCTATGGTCATTAACTTTCTACTGTTTTTTTGTAATGACATGTATGGGTTTTATAACTGGAGAAAAATGCGCCATATACAAGCTACCGATACTTTCTATTAATGGAATAACATGATATACTGAGTAGTAAACAAAAGTGAAGCTATAGGTTGTGTTGTTCTAAGGCTAACAGATACTGTTTTACCTCTATACCACAGCCAAATCCCACCATCTTTCCATTGGCTCCAATTACACGGTGGCAGGGAATGATAATCATAATAGGGTTTTTGTTATTGGCCCCACCTACGGCGCGACATGCCTGAGGTTGTCCAATGGCCTTAGCGATGTCTTGGTAACTGCAAGTTTCACCATATGGAATCTCCTGTAATGCTGACCATACCTTCTCCTGAAAGACAGTTCCTTTAGGTAAAAGTGGCAGATGGAAGCTGGTTCTTATTCCGTCAAAATACTCTTTAAGCTGTGTTAGGGCTTCTCGCACCAAAGGGGAGGGAGTATGAACGGATGCCTTGGCATTGTTATTAAGATGTAAGCCTGTTATATAGCCATTCTGTTCCTCTAGACATAAGAGACCGATGGGAGAATTAGTATAATACATATCCTTCATTGAGAGTACCCTTTCTTTTATAAATAATTAAGCTTAATTATAGCACATTAACTGAGTATCAGAAAGCGTTAGCGAAAGGAGAGCAATATGAGCAAATACCGTTTCCTATGGGAGAATATACAGAAACGTGAAGAGCCAACTTTTGTGTTGACCTTTGATGAGATAGCGGAGATAGCAGGAGTACCTATGGACCATTCTTTCTTGACTTATAAAAAGGAGCTTCTTTCCTATGGTTATACTGTTGGGAAGATATCTCTGAAGGCACAGACAGTCACATTTCACCAGATTGAGGAGGAGAGGTAGGATGGAATTTACCAGAGCTACCATGGAAGATATAGAGCAGTTAGTAGAGATGAGGATTGCCTATCTTAAGGAAGATCAGAAAGATATGACAGAGGACCAGATCGAGGCTATCCGAATACAGCTACCGGAGTATTTCAAAAATCATCTTGAGAATGATATTTCGGCATTTATTGTAAAAAATAACCAAGTGATTCTTTCTACAGCCCTCTTATTAATGATACATAAACCGTCTAATCCGAATTTTATTACAGGAAAAATAGGAGAGGTACTTAATGTGTATACCAGACCAGAATACAGACATCAGGGCATGGCAAGACAAGTCATGTTGAATCTACTGGATTATGCAAAAGAGCAGGGTCTGGACTATGTAGAGTTAAGTGCAACAGAGGATGGCTACCCGTTATATAAGGGCTTGGGATTTCAGGATGTCCAATCCAATTACCATCCAATGAAATATTATATAGAGTAGAGGAACAGTTAGGTAGGAGAGAATATATGGAATTTAAAGATAAGGTTGTAGTTGTGACTGGAGGAGCGAAAGGAATTGGGTATGCAATCTGCCAGGAATTTATGAGAGAGGGGGCAAGGGTCTGCCTCATAGACATACTTCCTAATGAATATTTTATTGGGGATATTGCTAATAAGGATACCCTAGAGAGTTTTGTCCAAAAGGTGATTGGGGACTATGGGCATGTGGATTATCTAATCAATAATGCACTTCCTCTTATGAAAGGTATAAGCGACTGCTCCTACGAGGAGTTTTCTTATGCCATGCAGGTGGGAGTTACAGCACCCTTTTATCTAACCAAGCTGTTGCTTCCGTACTTTGCACCCCATGCATCAATTGTAAATATCTCTTCCTCCCGTGATAGAATGAGTCAGCCTGAAACAGAGAGCTACACAGCTTCCAAGGGGGGGATTGCTGCCTTAACCCACGCACTTGCAGTCAGTCTGGCAGGAAGGGCGAGGGTGAATTCTATCTCACCAGGGTGGATTGATACTGCCTATACCGTATATGAAGGGCCAGATGCCATTCAGCATCCTGTACAGCGGGTAGGTAATCCTATGGATATAGCCAATATGGTACTTTATCTCTGCTCAGATAAGGCAGGTTTTATTACCGGTGAAAATATCTGCATAGACGGTGGTATGACAAAGCAGATGATCTATACCGGAGATCACGGGTGGAAGTTGGAATAAAAGAAAAGAGAGAGAACATAGATGATGAAGAAATTAATTGGAGAAATGACTAGTAATATAAAAAGTAGCTTTACCCCTAGAACAATAGCTGGGGTACTTCTTGGCAATGTGATTATTGGTATAGCGATTGCTATCTTAAGAGTCTCTAACATGGGAAATGATCCTTACACAGCCATGAATATGGCAGTATCAGAGGCAATTGGAATGGGACTGGGAGCCTATCAGATTATTCTTAACCTGATCTTTCTTATGGTACAGCTTATTTTGGGAAGAAAGTACATAGGTCTTGGTACCATTTTAAATATGTTTTTGTTGGGATATGTGGTTCAGTATAGTATACCAGTGATAGAGATGCTGATTGGGAAGGAAGGTTCTCATGAGTTTGTTATAAAGTTGGTTATTATGGTAGTAGCCCTTGTGGTTCTGGCTCTCGGCTTAGCAATTTACCAATCCGCTAATTCAGGAGTAGCTCCTTACGATTAT
>JAEYRR010000099.1 GCA_023435505.1 Bacillota bacterium
AATAAGATGCCGAAAGGAGAGATCAAGTTGAAAGAATTATACATTATCACCATTGCTCTTGTCATACTTGTAGTTGCAACTATAGTATCCCTCGCTTTAAGACACCTTAAGCTAAAGAAAAAACACACTATGTCAATGCCAGCTACAGTTGTAAGCACTAGAGCAGAGCAATCTAACAAAGGGAATTCAGAGGAAACTTTCTATGCAACATTCGAGTTACATAACAACGAGAGAAGAGAATTTAGCCTTCCAAAACATATATTGGATAAAATAGAAATAGGTAAGAGAGGGATGATCATCTTTACCTCAAATCACTTACTGCATTTTAAGGAAGGAGAACATCCTAGTCATCTATTTACCCATTTTAAGAAAATAAACAAAACATTTTAGTTTATATGTGATCATAACAGATTGGCTCATAGAAAAGCCTTCTGATTTCTTGATTATCTTGGGTTTGTCCCAAAATCCACATCAGTTTGGTTACAGTGGCTTCTAAGGTCATATTATAGGCTTCTATTACCTGATAGTCCTTTTTAGCCCTATAGCCAACCTGGTATACTTCCATGTCACTACCCTCTAGAGGTACCTGAGTGGTCATGACAATTAATTTCCCGCAAGCAATCCAGTCTTCCATGGCCGATAAGTAGGATGAATCCTGGTAAACGGGAATTCCTCCCACACCAAAGCCTTCTATTATGATGATATCATAATGTTCCTTTAGGTAGGAGAAGATACCAGCAGAAAGTCCTGGTATGAGTTTTAGCAAAAAGACCTTTTCCACCATGGTCCGGCTGAAGGTTGGAGTACTTGCATAGGGGATATCTTTAATATAGCGGATAATTCGATTATCACGGATAACAGCTGATACAGGATAATCCACACTTGTAAAGGCATTAAAGCTTTTTGTACGAATTTTTCGTGCTCTGGTACCGATGATAGCCTGTCCATTAAACATAATATGGACCCCATGACTTGCCTTGGAGGAAGCGTAGAGAAAGGCATGGAGAAGGTTGGTCCGGGCATCTGTATTTTCCTCATAGATAGATTTTTGCGAACCGGTTAATATAATCGGTTTTTTTGAATTTTGAATCATATAGGATAGGGCAGCAGCGGTATAGGCCATCGTATCTGTTCCATGAGTAATAACAAAGCCATCATAATCATTGTAATGCTCTTTAATGCAGTCTACCATTTTAATCCAGTGTATAGAGGAAACATTAGTACTGTCCAGATTAAATAAAGGTAAAGTGGTAACTTGACAGATATCTTTTACAGACGGGATTTTTTCCAGAAGCTCCTTTGAGGTAATCATTGGTGTCAGCCCGGTTGTGGTGGGCTTGGATGCAATGGTGCCACCTGTGGCAATCATTAAAATCTTAGTCATAAATGAGCTCCTTTTGTTAATTTAATTTCCTAATCTACCATGAACTGCATAAAAGTTCATGGTTGATTTTGTCGGTTTTGGTGCAAATTAATTCTATACGAAAAGTATCATTTCTTCAATCATATAGTATGAGGAGTGGACGTAAATATCATGTATAGGAAAGAAAAGAATTTACCAAAACGTTGCAGGCTTATGGTGTTATCAGGGTTTACCATGCTTTTGTACGGGGCTGCACTTTTTCAGCAGTCCATTCAGGAGGGCGAAGGAATATTCGTCTCATCGGACTTCATCTGGGAAAAACCAAATAGTATTCAAGTTACCAATGAAATTTATGAGAAATCCTATTATAATTCCAATCATAAGCTTTGCCTGACTCTGGTGTATCGCTATCCGCTGATTAGCGATCTGGGACAAGAAAATCTGAAGAACATCAATGGGCAGATTGAGAGCCAAAGAGACAAATGGATATCCTCACAACAGGGATTAATCGAGGATGCCAAGCAGCAGGATCTTATATGTAATACCAATGGAAATGAGGTAAACTACAGCATTACTCATAACGAAAATGATGTTTTATCGATTCTTTTTGAGGGCTATCTGTATGCTGGAGGTGCTCATGGAATGCCTTATCGTATGCCTCAGACTTTTCAAGTTAGCTCGGGGAAGTTAATGTCTCTTACAGATGTAACAGGATTGACTAAGGATCAGGTAGAAGCCAAGGTAAATGAAAAATTTAAAGCTCTATATGAGCAGAATCCGGATATGTATTGGGAGAATGCTAAAGAATTGGTCAGGAATTTGTCGTATAAGGATTATTCTTATTATGTAGAACAAAATAGAGTTCATGTTTATTTTGACCCTTATTTTGTAGCACCATTTGCAGCAGGGTTTATCGAGATTATCCTCTGATCTAGCTTAAAGATTAGAGGTTACATAGTTATTCCAGAATGTGTAATCTTTATTACAAAGTATTTAAATATCATTAAATCTTAGTTATATTTTAGACATTAAAATAATTTTTTGTATAATTAAAAAGTAGATGGTAAAGTCATAATTTCAATAAACTATAAATAGTACAAAGAAGAGGGTAATATGAGCAATAGAGTATCAGCCAATAAAAGAAGGAAAAGCAGAACAAAAGCTATTTTTATCAGTCTGTCCGTAATGCTGGGATTAATAGTAGTAGCATACTTTGGAATCAGTCAGTATTATAAAACTCATTTTTACACGCAGACCTTTATTAATGGTGTCGATTGTTCTAATTTAACCGCAGAACAAGCAAAAGAAAAGATCAGTTATGAGGTACATACCTATAAACTGGTTATAGAAGAGAGAAATAATAAGAGAGAAACTATCTCAGGTGCAGATGTTGGATTAGATGTCAAATTTGATAGTGATGTCGGACAGCTTTTAGAAAGTCAGTCACCTTATAAATGGGTGTTTAATAGTTGGAGAGATAATAAAATTGAAAATCCGTTTACTTTGGTTATTGATGAAGAACAGTTAAAAAAGGCATATGATAATCTGGACTGTTTCAAGGAAGAAAACATTCAAGCACCTAAGGATGCATATCTGCAGGAGTATGTGGAAGGCGTTGGTTTCACCATTGCAAAGGAAGATCCCGGATATGAGGTGCTAAAGGATGAGTTTTATAATAAAGTTTTGGAGGCAATACATAATTTAGAGCCATCCATATCAATTGATGAAGCTGATTGTTACAAGAAACCGGCTATCACCAGTGAAGATTCCAAGCTTAACCAGGCTGTGGAAACTGCCAACAAATATGCTTCTACAATTCTGACCTATGAATTTGGTCAAGATACAGAGGTGCTGGATGCTAAGGTTATTGGTCCAGCTATTTCTATTAGTAAAGATTTTAAAGTCAATATAGATAAAGAGAAAATCAGAGCGTTTGTCAATCATATTGGGAAGAATTATAATTCCTTTGGCATGACTAGAACGTTGAAGACCAGTTATGGTGTGACCATAAAGATTTCCGGCGGAGATTACGGCTGGTGGTTAAACAGGGATGCCGAACTGGATGAGATAATGGAATGTATTCTAAATGGGGAACAGAAGGTTAAGACACCTGTGTATTATCAGACTGCAAATCAGCATGGTTCTGATGATGTTGGAGATACCTATGTGGAAATCAACCTTTCCGCTCAGCATCTATTCCTGATTGTAGATGGAAAGAAAATACTGGAGTCTGATTTTGTTTCCGGAACAATTTCTACTGGACATGAGACCCCTATCGGAACCTACCCAATTCAATATACTAAGAGGGATGCAACACTGGTTGGTGAGACCTATCGTCAGCCTGTAAAGTATTGGATGCCTTTTAATGGGGATATTGGACTGCACGATGCAGGTTGGAGAAGTGGCTTTGGTGGAGATATCTTTTTAAGAAATGGTTCTCATGGATGTATCAATCTTCCACCAGATATTGCGAAGCAGATATTTTCTTATGTTAAGCGTGGAACTGCAGTATATGTCTATAAGCTGACTGGTACGGAAAGCTATGATAAAGAAAAATATAAGGAAGCAAAGATTGCTGCAGAAAAGGCTAAAGAGAAGGAAGAAGAAAATAAAACTACCAGTAATTAAGAAAGAGTGAGAAGATGAAAAAGATTAGAGTATTGGGAACAACTATTATACTGATGACGATGCTTTTGGGATGTGGTTCTACCACCTATACGTTGAAATTTGATAATGTTAATCATATAGTTGTTGTGAATAAAAGTACAGAAAAAGAGGTAAACTTAACCAAAGAGCAGATTTCTACTGTTACTGAGGAGCTGGCAAAGATTACTTTTGAAGATTCCAACGAAGACTTAGGGGATCAATATCTATATAAGGTATCTATGTCCAGTGGAATAGAAGATGCTCAAGATATTTATATTTATGACAGTACTCATATGAAGATGGACAATAAGTTTTACACAGCCATTGAAAATGAATTTAACTTGATATTTTACAAGGCAATGTTTCAGTAAGAGATTACTTGGTTTTAGTTGACAAATTCGGTTAGTATGGTAGAATAATTTTGTTATATTTGATACGACGATGATAAGGAGTACTAAGAGTCTATAGTTTTCAGAGAGCTGTCGGTAGGTGTGAGGCAGTAACTTAAGCTCCCAACTCGCCTTTGAGTCCTTCTATTGAACCAACAGTAGGTAGAAGCGGGTAATTTCCGTTATAGAATTTTAAGTGCGTATAAAGTCATAGAACTTTACGAATTAGAGTGGTACCACGGAGTTTCAGCCTTCGTCTCTTACGAGACGGAGGCTTTTGTTTTTTAGTTGCTTTTCTAAACTTGAAAAGCTTAATAAAAAACGGGATTATCGGGTTCACAGAATGGAGGAAGAAATATTGGAAACGTATAATCATAAGACCATTGAAAAGAAATGGCAGAAAGTATGGGATGATGAAAAAGCATTTGTTGCTACAGATGACTATAGTAAGCCGAAGTATTATGCCTTAGTAGAATTTCCTTATCCATCTGGACAAGGACTTCATGTAGGTCATCCAAGACCATATACTGCCCTTGATATTGTAGCCAGAAAGAGAAGAATGCAGGGGTATAATGTGCTTTACCCAATGGGCTGGGATGCCTTTGGCCTGCCAACTGAAAATTATGCCATTAAAAACCAAATCCATCCTAAGATTGTAACAAAAAATAATGTCACTAGATTTAAAGAGCAGCTTCATTCCCTTGGCTACTCCTTTGACTGGGATAGAGAAATCAATACCACCGATCCTAATTATTATAAATGGACTCAGTGGATTTTTCTCAAGTTATTTAAAGCTGGTCTTGCCTATAAGAATGAGATGCCAATTAACTGGTGTACCTCCTGTAAAGTTGGACTTGCCAA
>JAEYRR010000015.1 GCA_023435505.1 Bacillota bacterium
ATATCCTCTATATACCTAATTAAAGTATTAAATTTACACTTTACTATTATTATAGTAAAACCTAGATATAGTGTCAACTGAAGAGAAGTTGCATAAAATACTACAAACTATGCAAAAAGTGCTGCTACTACCTCTTTTCTAATCAAAGACTAGACAAACATCCAAAGAGAAGCTAAGATAAATAAAGATTTTGCGCAAAGGAGAATATATATGGCATACGAAATACTAGTATTAGATATAGATGGTACACTGACAACAACAGATAAAACAATCAGTAAAGAAACCCTTCAGGCAATCCGGAATATCCAAAAACGAGGGCATAAAGTAGTACTTGCTTCCGGTCGTCCAACTCCAGGCATTCAGCCTGTTGCAAAGGAACTGGAAATGAATAAGTACGGTGGTTACATCTTAAGCTTCAACGGAGCCAGAATTATTGACTGTTCTACCAATGAAATCATTTATCAAAAGGTTCTTCCTAAGGACTCTCTTAAAGAGATCTATCAGGCAGCCTTAGACTATGAGACCGGTCTGATTACCTACGATGAAGAACAAATTATAGTTGCCACTCAAGTTGATGAATATATCGAGAAAGAAGCCTTCATCAATCAATTGTCATATAAACAAGTACCGGATTTTCTTAACTATGTCACCTTTGACGTAAATAAATGCCTGATGACCGGAGAACCGGAGTATCTAGCCCAGGTTGAGGTTAAGATGAAAGAACGTTTTGCAGGTAAACTAAATATCTTCCGTTCGGAGCCTTGTTTTTTAGAAATCGTACCAATGGATATTGATAAAGCAGAATCTCTTGGCCGTCTTCTTGATTATCTACATCTTACTAAGGAGCAGATGATTAGCTGTGGAGATGGATACAACGATATTACCATGATACAATATGCCGGAATGGGAGTTGCAATGGCCAATGCCCAACAAAAGGTAAAGGAAGTGGCAGATTATATTACCTTAAGCAATGATGATAACGGAATAGCCCATGTCATTAATGAATTTATGCTTTAATAATGGTAATGATTAATAGGTATAAAATAAGATACTTTTATAAATCCTAATAACAGAATAGAAGTTAGGAGGACACATCAATGGAAGACAATAAGTATCAAGAGCAAACTTGTAATTCTCTCAGTGTTAATGTTGACAGAAGCACATGTGATTATTATGAGAATCTATATAGCATACCGATTAATTCGATGGCTAATAACACCTATTCAGAGGCCGAATACGGTAATTATAAAAACCTATATGAAAAGGTAGATCCAAACTGCCCATAAAAAAAAGAGATACCACACTGAATTTTTCAGTATGGTATTTTTTTTGTTATACGATACTCCTTACCTACAAGCGAATTGGAACAGAATATCTCTTGTCAGCTCATGTGTTTTCGTGTAAAATAGAGCATACTGCGAAAATATATGAAAGAAACAAAACAAAGATTGACTAGATAAAGGAGTTTTGTAATGAGTATACTTAATGTTACCCACTTAAGCCATGGCTTTGGAGATCGTGCCATCTTTCATGATGTCAGTTTTCGTCTCTTAAAGGGTGAACACATCGGCTTAATAGGTGCCAATGGTGAAGGGAAATCTACCTTTCTAAACATCGTAACCGGACATCTTATGCCGGATGAAGGAAATATTGAGTGGGCAAAAAATGTTCAGGTTGGATATCTGGATCAGCATTCTGTGTTAACCAAGGGAATGACGATTGGTGATGTGCTCCGTTCTGCCTTCTTACATTTATTTGAGTTAGAAAAAAAGATGAACGAACTATGTAACCAGATGGCGGAGGCACAAGAAGATTCTCTAAACACTATTATGGAAGAATTCAGTGAAATTCAGGACACTCTGGACGCTCATGATTTCTATATTATAGATTCTAAAGTGGAGGAAGTAGCAAGAGCCTTAGGGTTATTAGAGCTTGGTTTAGAACGTGATGTCACTGATTTAAGTGGTGGGCAGCGTACCAAGGTTCTTCTTGCGAAACTACTACTGCAAAAACCGGATATTCTACTTTTGGACGAGCCTACCAACTATCTAGATGTGGAACATATCGAATGGTTAAAACGATATTTACTGGACTACGAGAATGCATTTATTCTAATCTCCCATGATATTCCGTTTCTAAACAGTGTCGTTAATCTGATCTACCATATGGAAAATCAGGAATTAAATCGATATGTAGGCGATTATGACAAATTCCAAGAAGTATATGCAATGAAAAAATCTCAGCTGGAGGCTGCCTATAAGCGTCAACAGCAAGAAATCAGTGAGTTAAAGGACTTTGTAGCCAGAAATAAAGCCAGAGTATCCACTCGTAATATGGCAATGAGTCGTCAGAAAAAATTGGATAAGATGGATGTAATTGAACTGGCTGGTGAACGTCCAAAACCAGAGTTTCATTTTAAGGAAGCTCGTGCAGCAGGTCGTTATATCTTCCAGACAGAGAATCTAGTAATCGGTTATGACGAACCGTTAAGTAAGCCTTTAAATCTTACTATGGAAAGAGGACAAAAAATCGTATTGACTGGTGCTAATGGAATCGGTAAGACAACTTTACTAAAAAGCATCCTAGGAATCATTCCTCCACTTAGCGGAAAAGTACATTTGGGAGACTATTTGTATAAAGGTTATTTTGAGCAGGAAATGACTGGCGCTAAGAACAACACTTGTATTGAAGAGCTTTGGACTGAGTATCCAGGCTTTACCCAATATGAGGTTCGTTCTGCCCTAGCCAAATGCGGCCTAACGACTAAGCATATTGAAAGCCAGGTTCGTGTCTTAAGTGGTGGCGAGCAAGCTAAGGTCCGCCTCTGTAAACTGATAAACAAAGAAACCAATATCCTACTTTTAGATGAGCCTACCAACCATCTGGATGTAGATGCCAAGACAGAGTTAAAGAGAGCCCTTCAGGAATACAAGGGAAGTATCCTTTTAATCTGCCATGAGCCGGATTTCTATGAGAATCTAGCCACAGAAGTATGGGATTGCTCCCAGTGGACAACTAAATTATTGTAATAGATTAAAAAGGGAAGTGTAGAAGTGAAGAATCAATCATCTTCACTCCAACACTTCCCTTATTATTATGAATTAATCAATCGTACCTAACTTATTAAGTGGCCAGATCCTTAGACACACTCGACCCATCATCGCTTCTTTTGAGATCGGACCAATCTCTCTGCAGTCCTTACTCACTGCACGGTTGTCCCCCATAAGAAAGTATTCATCCTCTTTCAGAGTGATCGGTTCACTAAGTAACCCCGGATCCCCCATTTCTCCATCTACATAATCCTCTTCTATCTTACTTCCATTAATATATACTCCATCCTCATTCATCTGGATGGTATCTCCAGGTAAACCAATCACTCTCTTAATCCAGTATTTCCCATCATCCAGTTGACTGCCGGATGGCGCTTCAAATACTACAATATCAAATCTCTTAGGATCAGAAAAATAATTTGTGACCTTCTCAACAAAGAGTTGATCTCCCGGTTCCAATGTATCATACATGGATTCCATGGAAACCTCTACTTTTTGTATAACAAATCTATTCAGTAACAGAGCCAAAACAAGAGCGGCTGCGATATAGATTAATGTTGTAAGTAATTCGCGCCAAAACGGTCTTTTTTTCACCTCTTGCTGTTTGGTTAACTCAGGTTCCTCTTCCACCATATCATTTTCTGTCTTTTCGTAATCCACAGCTAATATCCTCCCCAATTATATATTCTAATTGATTATTCCTATTTTCTCTAAAGGCCATACGCGAAAAAATGCCCTTCCAATAATTGCCTTTCCCTTTACCAACCCAACGGAGGCAGAACGACTGTCTACACTCTTATAACGATTATCTCCTAGAACGAAGTATTCATCTTCTCCCAATAGGATTCCATCCTCCGCGATTCCGGCATTATATAGGTACTCTTCACCCTGAGGATCCTCTAAAGGCTCTCCATTACGAAACACCTTACCTTCCTTAATCTGGATAAAGTCTCCTGGCACACCTATCACCCGCTTGATGTAATAAGTATCTTGGTTCTCTTCAAACGGCCTAAACACAATGATATCATACACACTTGGATTGCGAAAACGATAACTCACCTTTTCTACAAACAGGTGGTCATTCGTATACAACGTATCCTGCATGGACGGGCCATCTACCTCAACCTTCTGAAGGACAAACCGATTAATTATTAAAACCAATATAAGTACTACTGCTATGTAAATCAGCAGTTTCAGCCATTCTCGGGATTTTTTCTTTTTACTACCCTCTTGTTCATTCATCTTGGTATCTCCCGTGTATCATGAAAGCACCTTCGAGACTTTCGAAAGTGCTTTCTTACATTCAATGTTTAGTTTTCCTCTTCATCATTTACAATCTTAACTTGACTCTGGTATAGCTCATCGATTGCAATTGATAATGGTTTTGGACACTTAGTATCTACCATTGAGTCAGCACCGTCAATAATCTGTCTTGCTCTTTTAGCGGTAGCAAGTACGATGGAATATCTGCTGTTGACAACAGGTTGTTCTCCTGGTTCTACCTCACTATTTACTACTGTCATTAAATCCGTATAAGATGGGTGTAACATACTATACTGCTCCTTCCTTCATAGCTTTAAGTTCTGCTGTAATTGCTTCTATAAATACCTGATTTCTTTGTACCTTGCAATGCTGTTGCTGAATGAGTTGGTGGGTATGTTCAACGCATTCTTCTAGGTTATCATTAACAATTAGATATTCATAATGTGACATATAACTTGCTTCTTCGCAAGCCCGGTATAGCCTTTTACGTATTGTCTCCATGGTTTCTGTTCCACGACCAATAAGACGTTTTTTCAGTTCCATGATACTTGGTGGGGTAACAAATAAAAGCAAAGCATCCGGAAATAGCTCCTTTACTTTTAAGGCACCCTGTATCTCAATCTCTAAGATAACATCTTTTCCCAGCTCTAATTGTTCCTCTACATATGCCTTTGGTGTTCCATAATAATTTCCCACATACTCTGCATACTCAATTAATTGATCGTTCTTTATCATACTCTCAAATGCGTCTCTTGTCAAAAAGAAATACTCTCTTCCATCCACTTCACCCTCTCTAGGGTTTCTAGTAGTAGCCGAAATCGAAAGCTGATAGTCATATTTATTCAACAGTGCTTTCATCAGAGTTCCCTTGCCAGCGCCGGAGAATCCTGAAACAACAGTCAAAACACCTTTTTTATTCATTATCTTCACCTTTCAACACTTGGATACTAGTTTCTGGCTCAACTTTTAGATTTACTCGCCCTGCTATTGTTTCCGGTAGTAAAGCAGATAACATTAGGTGACCACTGTCCATTACAATCACTGCCCTGGTCCGTCTTCCACAGGTGGCATCTACGGCCAATCCACTATCTTTTGCACTCTGCACCATCCTTTTCACTGGTGCAGCTTCAGGACAGATAATTCCCACAATCCTGACTACATTAACAATATAACCAAATCCTAAATTAATTAATCGGTTCAAATCATATCACCCTATTCAATATTTTGAATCTGTTCACGAATCTTCTCTATCTCAGTCTTAATATCTATTGCCTTATTGGATACTTCCAGGTCATTTGCTTTAGATAGAATGGTATTGGCTTCACGATTCATCTCCTGGGCAATAAAATCTAACTTTCTTCCTACACTATTACCTTCATTTAAAGTACTCATAGTATGGTTAATATGACTCTTTAAACGAACAGTTTCCTCATCCACACAAATCTTATCAGAATAAATAATTAACTCGGTAGCCAGAACTGCCTCATCGATCTTAGTGTCTCCTAAAAGTTCCTGCACCTTATTCATAAGTTTATCCCGGTACTCCTTCATAATCTGAGGTTCCCGTTCTTCTATAAAACTCACTTTCTCATTAATGGAATCTAATTTCTGAAAGATGTCATTTTTGAGATGCTCTCCTTCTAAGATTCTAGTCTCCACAAAGCGTTCACAGGCTTCTTTTATTGTGGTTTCTAACATGCACCATATCTCTTCTTCATCAATATCCTGT
>JAEYRR010000186.1 GCA_023435505.1 Bacillota bacterium
GCTTAGAGGATATGGTATAGAAGTCATGTGACTCTATCATCTCTAATGGTGCAAAAGGACTGATGCAGATCTCTAAGGGGGAGTTTGCTACATCAGTATCTTTCTCTTTATATATGCAATGAAAGATGTTATCTTCCATTCCTTCCACAACAAGAAAAGCCTTCCCTATGGAACTTGTCACGATACATTCCTGTTTTCCCTGCTTCATTATCACAACTCCTATTCTTTCACAGCTCCATCTGTCATACCTGAAACGATATACTTCTGGCCAAACAGATATACCAGTATAACAGGTAGACTGGTAAGGAGGATATCCGCACAGACCAGATTCCAGTCCTTAAAATACATTCCAAAGAAGTTATACACCGATAAAGTCATAGGCCATTTGGTGGAGCTACTCAGGAAGTAGAGTGGCGACAGGAACTCGTTCCAGGTATTTAAGAAGGTCAATACCACTACGGTGGCAATTGCTGACTTTAACAGCGGTCTTATGATACAGAAAAATAAGCGGATCGGCCCACATCCGTCTATTAAGGCTGCTTCATCCATCTCCTGCGGAACTCTGGCGACAAAACCATGGATTAGAAATATGGCAAACGGAAGCTGCATGGCAGTATACAGTAAAATAATTCCCAGTTTCGTGTTATTCAGATGGAAAAACATCATTACCTTAGTCAGCGCTACATAGTTAATTGGCATGGTGATTCCCATTACGAGATAGAGGTAGATTGCTTTGTTCAACTTGGACGGATGCCTAGAAAGCACATAGGCTGCCATAGTCCCTAGTAAAGTACAGAGTCCAACACTTCCTACGGAATAGGTGGCGCTATTAAAAAATGAGTTAATCAGTTTTCCTTTGTTTATAACCGTTGAGAAGTTATCCCATTGAAGCGGAAAGGAAGGGAGCGCTAAGTTCATGTCAGATGCAGCATTGCTGCTTTTAAAGGAATTAAAAAATATCAACAACAGAGGAACAAGACAAATCAGCGTAATTCCCCATGCTACTACATTAAAAAGAATTCTTATCACTTTACTTTTTGTACTCATTATTCCTGCACCTCATTTCTTGTCATGATACGTATCATAAAGAAACCGATAATCACCATGAAGATGAACATGACAGAGGATAGGGCGGTACCAATCGCGTACTGTCCAGTTCCAAACTTTTTAAAGACTTCTGTATAAAGCACTTCGGTAGTTGCTTTTCCAGGGCCTCCGTTGGTAAGGGCATAGATCATATCAAAAACCTTCAGTCCATAGATTACATTTAATACTGTGGTGGTAGCCAGAGTAGGCAAAAGCAGTGGTAACGTTATATGGCAAAACTTCTTCCACCCCGTAGCACCATCTATACTGGCTGCCTCATAGTAATGCTTTGGTATGGACAAGATTCCTGCTATTAAAATAGTCATGATGTATCCAGTTCCACGCCATATATCGACGCCCATAACTGTCCCAAAGGCATATTTCGGACTAGTCAGCCAAGGAAGAGCGAAAAATCCCAACCCAGCATTATTTAAAAACTTATTTAGAAGTCCATCTGCCGGATTCAAAATGGAGGAAAAAATCATACCTATGATTAAGGTAGATAATACGGATGGCATAAACATAACGCCTCTATGAAAATTCAAGGCTTTGATGGACTTTGTCAGAAGGACAGCCAATGCAAGGCCTAAAACATTTTTCAAAATTGAAGTAATGATCGTAAATACTAAGGTGTTACAAATGATTTTTATGTAATTCTTGTCTGAGGAAAATATCGTTTTAAAATTGTCCAATGCCACAAAGTGCAGTTTATCAGAATATGCAGACCAATCAGTAAAGGAATATCCGATTCCAATAATACTTGGAACTACAAAGAGCACAGTATATATAATCAATGCCCCTGCTGCAAACCATAAAGGGTATATTTTCTTCTTATTCATATTTTGCCTCTTTCTAAAATGCAGCCGGCGATATCATGCGCCGGCCGCTATTTTAACTTATTTATTCCATGCTGGATCTGATGCTGCTTTTGCTTGTTCTGCACGCATTGAATCAATATTCTTCAATACTTCATCTGCACTCATATCACCAACAAACATAGCAGATAAATCCGTACCCATCTGCATCCATTGTGGATTTACATATTTTACTGCAGTCTGATAAACAGTAGACTGAGTCTTATAGGTGTCGTAGAAATCCTTTACAGGACCTTCATATGTAGTTGGAGCATTCTTATATGGAAGTTTATTAAACTTGGCAACATTCTCTGTCAAATACTTTAAGCTTGCTTCTGATGCAAGATACTCTAAGTACTGCTTCGCTTCTGCTGCATTCTCAGACCCTGAGTATACAAATCTTGCAGGACCTGCTGGGTTTACATTTAATGTCTGGTTATCAGCAAGAGGCATAACAAAGTATCCAATATCGGCTTTCTTAAGTTCTCCACCAGCTGCTTCTACTTCATCTCCAAAGCCTTCGTTAGCAATCGTCATAGCATATTCACCAGCAGCAATCTTCTTAGGTGCATTGGCATATTCGTTTGACATATAGTTGTCACCCCAATATCCTTTGTCCACCATTTCTTGCATCTGCTGTAAGATAGTCTTCATAATTGCATTACCGGCAAACGTAGTCTGGTTGTTATTTAACTTCTCAGCTGTGCCTGGTTCCTTTGTTTCTACTGCTACGCAGGTCTCTGGGAACCATAATACATGATGCCATCCATCTGCTACACACTCATAGATTGGAGTAACTCCTGAGTCTTTGATCTTCTGGCAGACATCTGTAAAGCTCTTATAATCTGTAGGAATCGATAATCCTAATTTACTGAATAAAGCTTTGTTATAAGCTACTGCCCAAACAGCAGATACGTCTTGAATTGGTTGTCCATATAACTTGCCACCAACTTTACACTCTGCAGCAGCTAATTCCTCTACATTACCTGCCCAAGATTCACCTGATAAATCTACTGCATTCTTCTCAACATTGTACTGAGATGCAATGTCAAAACTTCCGCTCTGTGCAGCAAAGATATCCGTACATTCACCAGTATTTAATTTGGTAGTTAAAAGATTCGTATACTGATCAGATGGAACAATCTGATAATCAACCTTAATACCGGTTTCCTCTGTAAACTTTTCAGCTAACTTTAACTCCGCATCCTGAATCCAGTCCTGGCTTGCCATAAAAGTAATGGTTTTATTAGACTTCTCTGGTGTCTTACTGGTTTCCGTAGTAGTTGTTGAACTTGGCGCACTACTTGGTTTCTGTGTGGTTTTTCCATCATTGTTACCCGAACTGCATGATGCCATGCTTAAAACCATGGTCATAACTAATGCAATGGCAATAAAACGTCTTCTCATCATCATACCTCCTATTTCTCTTGACACACATATGTGTTATACTTATTATATATTTACATTTGTTGGAAGCGAATGGATAAAGAGGTTTTCTGATATGTCTATTTTTAACCATTTAATCAGAAAGGAGCCACAATGAAAAGTAAGCGAAAAAGGAGTATTTTACATACCTTATTTGTTCCCTATACGACATTGTTCGTAGTCTCTTTTATCTCCGTAATCAGCTTTTTCGTATTTTCTGAAACTAAGAATATACGTCAAAATTCTTTTGCCTCTATTGAGAATAACTTAATGAGTACCTCTGATAGCATTTATCAGATGGTTAATTCTCTTGATTCAACCTCTCAGAATGTTCTATATTCTAATCT
>JAEYRR010000202.1 GCA_023435505.1 Bacillota bacterium
TATGATGACTGTTGACCAGATACGATTTGTGTATCCTCATAAACCCACAATTTTTTTGGGCAATATAGGATTCTACAGAATCTAACCGGTCATAGTAGGTAAAGGTTCCATGAACTGTAACTACATCAATCATACGTCTGCTACTTTCAAAATAAAGAATATCATCAAAGGGAATTTTATGTATTAGATTCTCCTTTTTATAAAAAAAATACTTATTATTCTTATTAATTCTTTCTATCGCTTGTTGTATACAATCCTTAAAAACAGTCCAGTCCAAAGGTTTCTAAATAAAGCGAAACGCTTCCACTTCAAAGGCATCATAAAAATAGCAGTCAATTCCTGATACAAAGATGATATCTGATTTTACCCCTAGCTTTCTTAATTCCTTAGCAGTCATTATCCCATTGTATTTTTTCAGCATATTGCCAATCACATAAATATCAAATTCCTGCCCTTCCTTTACTAATTCCAATAGTCTCTCACCTGTTGCAACTACCTGAAATTTAATAAAAGAAGTACTGGCATGAAAAAAATATTCCATCTGAGCTGCGATTCTTTTATCATCATCGCATAACACTACATTGTACATAGAACTCCCCCTTCTTAATGTTCCCCATCATTTCATTCACAAAATGTGATAGTGCATATTACAAATCATATTTGGTAATATTTTACTTTTATATTTAGATTATACGTGATTATTTTTTATAACGCAATATTTTTTTATTGAGTTGTATCATATTTTCAACTTGATATGCCATATGAATAAACCAACAGTATTCGCAATAAAATATAGCAAGCTACCACTTTATATCTGTAAGGAGAAACTATGACTCAAAAGAAATTTTCCTCTGTACGTTTTCTGGTATCTATTGCTACCATCACTATGATGCTAATTCTACTAATTTTCCCAAAAGCCTCCATTAAAGGGGCGGAAAATGGGATTTTGCTTTGGTTTAATATAATTGTACCTACCTTGCTACCATTTATAATCGTTTCAAACTTAATTATTAACTTAAAATTGACCACTTATATTGCAAAACTATTCTACCCTATCTTACATAGACTATTTGCTGTAACACGTAATGGATGCTATGTCATCATCATCGGTTTACTAACCGGCTTCCCTGTTGGTGCAAAGGCTTGTTCAGATTTAGTTAAAAATAAGATGCTTTCAAAGGAAGAAGGTCAATATCTTCTAACCTTCTGTAACAATGCCAGTCCTATGTTTATAATCAGCTATATTTCAATTTTTACATTAAAACTTCCCGGAAATCAGTATCAGATTTTAGGAATTATATATGCCAGTGCCATATTAACCGCTATTCTATATCGCATTTTACATCGTGTAAATAATAATTGTTTCATCGCTCCAGATAATATTGCTGCTACGGAAAACATCACTCTCAAAGCCGCAGATTTGCCACGAAAATTTGCCCCTAAAGAACCTCCTAAACGCATTACTTTTGCCATTGTAGATTGCGCAATTATGGATGGGTTCGATGTTATAACAAAAGTCGGTGGTTACATAGTCTTATTTTCTATCCTATCTAATGTTATACTTACCAACCTTCCAATGTCTTCAATCTATAGTTTATTGTCTGTAGGGATTTTAGAGATTACAAACGGGATTAATGTAATCGGTAGTTCTAGTCTAACTTTTGCAACAAAAATAGCCCTGATTCTTTCTATTACATCCTTTGGTGGGATTTCTAGTATCGCTCAAACCAAAAGTGTAATAGACCAATCAGGACTATCTATTCGTAGGTATATTCTTTATAAGGCATTAAATGCCGGTTTTACATTGTTGATTGCACTTATATTTATAGAACTATGTAAGTTCTAAGCAAATTTACTGAACATGATTTAAAAATGCATCTTCATCTAAATCAAATGCTGTTTGATCTTCAGACTGACCTTCTTCTAAGACTGCTGCAACTGAACTGTTCGGTCCATAAAGCTGGTCAGTTATTTCTTTTTTATTGTTTCTTACCGTATTAAGATTATCTTCTAATGCTGAAAGTAGAGAATTATTTCTCACCCTTATTGTTTCAAATGATTCAGCCAATACCTTTTCAGTAGCATTTAGCATATCCTCAGTATAGGATAATGCACCTGTCCGAATCTGATTGGCATCCGCATTAGCACTGTTCATTATCTGTCTGGCCTCATTATTGGCCTGCTCTAACACTTGATTAGCTTGTGCATAAGCTTGTTGCATAATCTCATGTTCACTAATTAGGTTTTTTGTCTTTTCCTGCGCATCCGCTAACATAGTAGCAGCTTTATCTTCAGCATCTGCGATGATAGCGTCCCTATTTGCAATAATCTTTTGATAACGCTTAATTTCATCAGGGGTACGTAACCGCAATTCATCAAGCAAATCATATAATTGATCCTTTGGTACCACTACCTTCGTAGAAGATAACGGAGACATCTTGCAGCTTTCTACAAATTCATAAATATCTTCAATTAATTGTTCAATTCTGCTAAGTCCCATAAAAACACTCCTATCTTGTTCTTTCTATCCTAATAATTTTCTACTAATCAGATACTTATAAACATCTACATGTCTCTGTACTTTGCCAATATATTCGGGATAATTTCCTTTGGAACAAAGTTGGAAATATCACCGTTATAACTAGCAATTTCTCTAACAATACTAGAACTTAAATATGAATACTCCAAACTAGTGGTCAAAAATACGGTATCTATCGTAGAATCCATTTTATGATTGGTTTGGGCGACTTGAAGTTCATACTCAAAATCTGAAACAGCTCGAAGCCCTCTTACAATCGTAGAAGCATTTCTTTTCTTGGCAAAGTCAATGAGTAGCCCATCAAAAGCTTCCACTGAGATGTTACGCATGTTCTTTGTTACCTGTCTGATTAGTTCAACTCTTTCTTCTGCTGAAAACAGTGGAGTCTTTACACTATTGTTAAGAACAGCTATTATCAGAAGATCAAACATTTTAGATGATCTCAAGATGATATCCAAATGTCCGAACGTAACAGGGTCAAAGCTCCCCGGATATATCCCTATTCTCATAATAACCTCCTATAACGTATTACCACTACACTTTTGAACAAATACATGTTTGTTCGTCTTATAACATTTTTCCTTTAACAGGTCATATCCATACTCCTTCAAATAGGAGAAGTCTGTTTCCAGATTTGCCTCAACAATAATTATAGTATCTTCTGAGATGATATTACCTTTACTCAGTTCAATCAAAATTCTTCTCTCATGTTCGAATCCATATGGTGGATCCATAAAAACATAATCAAATACGAATCCTCTTCTATCCAAATTCCGTATAGCCTCTATACAATCCATCTGCATAATCTTGCCTTGTTCAAGCATATGGCAGGCTTTCAAATTAGATGTAATACAGTCGATGGCAGATCTGTTATTTTCTACGAATACTGCACTTTTTGCACCACGACTTAGGGCTTCGATGCCAATAGCACCACTTCCGGCAAATAAATCTAGAAATATTGTATCATATAATTGATTTTGAAGCATATTAAAGAGCGTTTCTTTAATGCGATCTGTTGTCGGCCTAGTGGAAAGGCCTTCTATGGTTTTAAGCTGTGTTCTTCTAGCTTTTCCAGCAATTACTCTCATAAAGCCCGTCCTTATTCTTGAAAAAAATATACTATATCATAAATAGTCTATCTCATAATCCTCTATAATTCAATAGAAAATAAAAAAATATGTAAGGAGCCACCTTGGCTCCCCTAGATCATTATCTATTTCGCTTTTGGTTTTGTAACAATCTTCCATGATCGTTAAGTCGTTAAGCTAATATAAAGTTATTTTCCTGCCATTCGCTTCTCCTGCTCGGCAATCATTTTCTTAACCATATATCCGCCTACACTTCCGTTTTGGTAAGAAGTTAAGTCTCCATTATAGCCATGCTTTAATGGTACTCCTAACTCAGAAGCAACTTCGTATTTAAAACGATCCATTGCTTCTTTGGCCTCCGGTACCTCAACTCTGTTTCGACTTGACATGAAATCAGCCTCCGTTCATATTTTGAAAGTTTTGCATTTTTAAGTCCCTTTGGAATTTAAAAATACAGTTTCAAAATGATAAGGTTTTGGTTTTTTGTTACACTACTAGTATATGTAACTCAGTTCTTTTTACACTAACACTTATTGGCTTCCATACCATATATTAAACCTATAGTAAATCCGTTTTGACATCTACCGGTTCAATGGTAGAAAGTTGTTTTTTTGTAGGCTTATTAATTGTTACAATACGATTTGCCTGAGACAATAAATTTTTTTCAAACAAATTTCGGATTCCTCTGGCATTGCCAAATTCTTTCCGCTCTTTCTCTTCCATGTTCTCCAAGTAATTTTGAATACATGCAATGGCATTCGGTACATATTCCACGCCGGCTTTTGCTGCCATTGAGTTTAAAATATCAATTAATTCTATAATAGAATAATCAGAAAATTCAATAAATGTATTAAATCTGGATATCAAACCTGTATTGGATTTTAGAAATTCTTTCATTTCTTCTGTATAACCAGCCACAATTACCACCAAATCATCCCGGTTATCTTCCATTAGTTTAACGAGAGTATCAATTGCTTCACTTCCGTAATCATTGATACTTCCTTTTTTCGAAAGACTGTATGCTTCGTCGATAAAAAGTACACCACCTAAGGCACTTTTTACAACATCTGTTACCTTAAGCGCAGTCTGTCCAACAAATCCGGCTATCAAACCAGAACGATCTGTTTCTACCAGCGTTCCTTTAGATAAAAGCCCAAGTTCACAGTAAATTTGTGCAAGCAGACGGGCAACTGTGGTTTTTCCTGTACCCGGATTTCCGCTAAAAACCATATGATATGTCATCTCTGGAATAGGCATATTATATTGTTCTCTTAATTTACGTACTTTAATCAGGTTTATTAATGATGTAATCTGCTTTTTCACATCTGCTAAGCCTATCAATTCATCTAACTGTGACAGTAACTCATCTAGTTTATCAGTAGCATTATCTGAATTATCTGCATTATCTGCACGATCTTCCTCTTCTTTTTCAATGGTTCTAACTTCATCCATTGTAGGTTGACAAAAAGAATTAGATAATTGTTGTAATTCTACATAATTTATAATTTGCTCATTGCTAATTTTTTTAAATAAATAACGCCTGCCAAGGCAATGCATTGCCTGTTCTTCACTTAAGAAACGAACGGAATTACTATAGAATTGTTCGACAAAAGCAAGAGCAGTACGATCTCTGGTAGTATCAACGTGTGAAAATGCTAGCAATACCGACATCATATGATCCAAAAAAACTGAAGCCATGTTGGTTCCCTTTTCATAATCATACAGACTACACAACTGAAGTACAATGGGAGGACCATTCACTATATGTTTAGCCCTTACTATCGCATCTTCAGAATACTCTATCTCTGGTATAATTTCGAATATATTATGGTTCGTCAACTGAGAAATGATACTTCTGACTGTAACAGATAAGCGTCCACAATATATAGATGCATGGATTAGAACCCCTTGCACATACAGATCTAAATTCTCATAAATACTGTTATTCAAATATTGCTCCGGTTCTTTCCAGTATCCATCTTTATCTAGGATATCACAAAGCTTCAATAAGCATTTATAATTTTCTTGCATTAGTGTTATATAATAGCTGTTATAAATCGAATATTGCTGCATAATGCTACTCCCCTCATAGTATAGAATTTTTATTTTCTTATAATGATGTTCTTTCAGCATAGCCTGCTATTCTGTTACGCAAAAACTCATTTTGCATAACTAAAGAATCATTCTCTATATATTCTTTCGCTGCCTTTGCCGCTAATTTTAGTATTTTAGAATCATTATATACATCCGCCAACTTAAATTCCAAAAGGCCGCTCTGTTTTATGCCAAACATATCACCTGGTCCTCTTAATTTTAAATCTTCTTCTGCAATATAAAAACCGTCATTGGAATGATTGAGAATTTCTAATCGCTCCATAGTGTCTTTTCCACCTGAACCACAGACAAAGATACAATAGGACTGATGCTTACCACGACCCACACGCCCTCTAAGCTGATGAAGCTGGGCAAGACCAAACCTTTCTGCGTTTTCCACCATCATCACCGTAGCATTTGGCACATTGACGCCAACTTCTACAACAGTAGTAGAGACCAGAACCTGGATTGCACCGGAACTAAAACGCTCCATAATCTCGTTTTTCTCACTTGGTTTCATTTTACCATGTAAGTATTCCACTTGTACAGAGGCAGGCAAGGCCTCTTTCAGTTTTAATGTATACTCAATGACATTCTCAGCCTCAATAGCCTCGCTTTCTTCTACCATTGGGCAAATGACATAGGCTTGTCTGCCTGAAAGCACTTCTTTTTCTATAAATCGATACGCTCTTTCGCGGTAATTCGTATCTACTACACAGTTCTTAATTGGAAGACGGTTAGCCGGAAGCTCATCGATGACGGATAAGTCCAGATCACCATATAGGATAATGGCTAATGTCCTCGGAATAGGGGTAGCACTCATCACCAGTACATGCGGATATCTTCCCTTTCCAGCAAGTGTCTCTCGTTGCCTTACGCCAAATCTGTGCTGCTCATCTGTAATAACAAGACCAAGAGAATCATATTCTACCTTTTCCTGAATCAAGGCATGGGTTCCTACTATTATATCTGCTTCGTGGGATTTAATTATTTCGTAAGCCTGCTTTTTCTCTTTGGCGGTCATGGAGCCAACCAGTAAAGCAATGCGAATACCAAATGGAGCAAGTAAGTTAACCATACCTTCATAATGCTGTTTAGCTAATACTTCTGTAGGAGCCATCATGCACCCCTGGAAGCCATTTTTTGCAGCTGCCAAAAGAGCTAAAACAGCAATAATCGTCTTACCGGAACCAACATCCCCCTGCACTAACCGTTGCATAGCAGTCGGACCTTGAAGGTCCTTTTTTATCTCTTCCCATACTTTCTTTTGGGCATTAGTAAGCTCATAAGGAAGATTTTGAAGTAAAGTCTCACATTCTGTACAGGGACTAATCACATTTTCATTTTTCTGTATGGTACGATTGTCCTTCATGTACTGGATTGCAAGAGAGAACAAGAAAAATTCATCAAAAACCAGACGCTTTCTAGCATCCATCATTTCTTCCATGTTCTTTGGTTCATGGATGGTTTTTATTGCTTTCTTATAGTCCATCAGTTGATATTCATCTCGAATATTTTTAGGCAGGAAGTCTTTTTTAAACTCTACTTCTTTTAAAGCCAAACTGACGGATTTAATAACCTGGTGGTTAGTAAGACCATTCGTAAGACCATACACAGGAAATAGTTTGCCAACTCTATTGTAAAATTCCTGGTTTGAGAGAATACTAGGTTGGTCCATAACCAACATTCCATTCTTTCTGACAATTTTCCCACGCACGATATAGCTGGTACCTAGTTTTAATTGCTTTAACAAAAAAGGCATATTAAACCAGGTTAGCTGAAGGTTGGATGAACCATCTGAGATGCGACAAGTCACAAGTTTCAAATTTCTTATCTTTTTCATCTCCGGGGTCCTTATTAAGCTCCCCTCTACAGCCACAGTCATCCCTTCCTGAA
>JAEYRR010000312.1 GCA_023435505.1 Bacillota bacterium
AGACACAACACCAGATGCCGGTTCAAAATCATATGAGGTTATTTTTACACCAACAGGAGAAGACGCAGATCGCTATAATCCAATTACCATCAGTGTTCCTGTAGAGGTTGCCAAAAAGCCTATTCACCTTATTTGGGCAGATAAGGAACTAACATATAATGGTTTAGAACAGAAACCTACTGCAACAGTCGATGCTGCCGATATTCCAACAGGAAAGACGGCTCCAGCAATTACAGTAGAGGGAGGAAAGATCGATGTAGGTGTCGGGACTGCAACTGCTACATTAAGTGATCCTAACTATGTAATAGCAACTGATGTTGTGGGACAAGGTCCAACTATAGAATTTAACATTACTAAGAAGGATTTACATATTGAACTAAAGGACCAGACAATTACTTATGGTGATGCTTATAGTAGTACAATTGCAGATGCAGTGAAGGATGTGAGTGGTTTAGTGGAAGGAGATTCTCTTTCAGGAATATCCCTTACTATTGCAGGAACTCTTCCAGTTCAGACAATTAACCTTGATACTGCAAGTATAATAAATGCAACGAAAGATGTAACAAATAATTATAATATTACATATACCCAAGCTAAGCTTATCGTAACTAAAAAAGACATTAATCTAGCTGGGGTTACTATACCAGATGCTTCAGACATAACATATGGGGATAAACTTGAAGACAGTGTTTTATCAGGTGGAAAAGTAACTGATGGGTCACATGTAATAGAGGGTACGTTTACTTGGAAAGAAAAAGACACAACACCAGATGCTGGTAAAACATCATATGAGGTTATTTTTACACGAACAGGAGAAGACGCAAATCGCTATAATCCAATTACCATCAGCGTTCCTGTAGAGGTTGCCAAAAAGATTATTGATCTTACTTGGACCAATACGGAGCTAATATATAATGGATTAAGCCAGAAACCTACAGCAACACCATCAGGCGTTTTAGGATCTGATGATGTCGGCTTGGTTGTATCAGGTGCAAAGATAAACGTAAATACTGATAGTGAGCCAACATATACAGCAACAGCTACATTAACGAATCCTAACTATCAGATAAAAGCTGGTTCAGAAACTTGTGAATTCACAATTAGTCCTAAGAGTTTAACTGATCCAAGTATTAATATTAGTGTATCAACAGATCAGGATGATAATGTCATTGTTACTATCACTGATAAAGATGGATCTAAGGAATTAATTGAGAATGTTGATTACGAGTTAAAAACTACTCCAGACGGTCAATTTGAAAAAGTTGAGATTGTCGGAAAGAATGATTATGAGGGTACTTTCTCGACAATAGTGAGAAAGCAAAAATGGACAGGCTCTGTATTATCAATGCTTATCATTGATCAGGCTATTCAGGCAATTAGCCCTAAGCTAGATAGTGTTAAGGAAGATAATGCTCTTGATTTGCTTCTGTTTATGATTGAAAATATGAATTTACCTGATAGCATTAAGTTAATGGCTAAGAGTATTATTTCAGAGATAGCAAATAGTGATACGAATACTAGTGAGAATGGTTCGTATAAAGCTGTTGTTACCCTTGAAATGAAAGACGCAGATAAATTAGTTACCGAAAGTGAAAGAAATAGTGTACAGTCGCTTATTGATGGCAATAGTATTCCTGACGGAGCAATAATTGGGAAATATCTGGATTTATCCCTTTGGATAGAATATAAGATCACTGCCCAACCTGGGGATAATATCCTTATAAAAACGAAGGAAAAGATAGCGGATACATCTGATAAAAATCTAGGAGAAGGAAAAGGCTTTAAGCAGACAGTAACATTGACCATACCAGGCCAGCTTAGACCAGCTAATGGATATACTAGAGATTATTATATTGTACGTGTTCACAATGATGGTATGGGAAATCTATCAACTGAAGTCCTTGATGTGATTCAAGATGGTTACCAAATAACTTTTGAAACAGATAAATACTCCACATATGCAATTGTATATACGGAGAAGGAGATCACCAGTCCACCATCCGAACCTTCCAAAGAACCTTCCAAAGAACCAGCAAAGGAAGAGCCGACTGAAAATCCTTCTACAGGAGATGCAGTACCAATTGCAGCACTTACCTTTATAATGATACTCTGCGTAGTAGGGGTTATTATTCTCACAATAAAACGAAAAGCTGATAAATAGTATGGATGGGATGAGGATTTAGATGAAAAAAGAAAAAAGATTTGTTGTGAAAGAAAGTCAATCATGTGCAGGTGGCACAATATATATTATTGTGGATATTCAAACTGGTGTGAATTATATTTCAGTTGGACCTTTAGGCGCATCAGGACTTACGCCATTACTTGACCGAGATGGTAAAGTTATTATTGATAATTAATTTGCTTCTATGTAAGGCAAGGGAAATAAAACTCCCTTGTCTTACTACGTTTATAATGGTGGGGGACTTGAATGAATAATACGAAGAAGAAACATAAAAAGCTGAAAATATGGTTGACAGCTGTTGCGGCTGTATTGGTACTTATATTGGTAGTTGGTGTTATTTACGTCAATGACTATTACCATGCTGACCAGAAGGCAATTGATGCATATGCACCTACGGGTACCATTACTCAAAAGGTTCTTGAGGATAAAACCATTGTATATGAACCTAAAGAGGCAAAAGCAGGCTTCATTTTTTATCCTGGTGGAAAGGTCGAGTATACAGCCTATGAGCCTTTAATGGAGGCTTGTGCATCAAAAGGTATCCTGTGTGCTTTGGTAGAGATGCCATTTAATTTAGCGGTGTTTGATATAAATGCGGCAGATGGTATTCAGGAACAATATCCAGAAATAAAACAATGGTATATTGGAGGCCACTCACTAGGAGGTGCAATGGCAGCTTCTTATATCTCTAAACAGGTGGATGAGTTTGATGGTCTTATACTTCTAGGCGCTTATTCCACAGAGGATTTATCCAATACAGCTCTTAAAGTATTGTCTGTTTATGGTAGTGAAGATCAAGTACTTAATAAAGAGAAGTATGAGGGGAATAAGGCTAATCTACCTAAGGAGTATACGGAACTTATCATTAAGGGTGGATGTCATGCTTATTTTGGTATGTACGGGAAACAGGATGGGGATGGGACACCCTCTATTACAGCTTACGAGCAGATTAGTCAAACAGCAGATGCAATTGCTAAGCTTATAGGAGAAGGAAACTAAAATTAACGGTGGAAATAGAGGGGAATGTATGGAACGGTTAAATACAAGTGACTGGCTAGTATTAAATACGATTATTTACAAGATTTATACCACCATTGATCTTACAGATATGAGACAAAATTTTTTGGAACAGATGAAGCAAGTAATTAGTTTTGATGCAGCTGATTTTTATCTGGCAAAGACAGATAGCAAAGAAGGTCTGATTATGCCGGTTTTTTTAAACTGTAAAGAGAATCATTGTGATCGTTTGGATAATGAGGATTACAGTCGTGGAATTATGTATAGTGGCAGGAGTATGGTATATCGAGAAACGGATATTATTCTTGATGAGGAAAGGGTGAAAACCACTTACTATAAAGAAGTATACGAGAAGAATTACTGGCATTATTCCTTACAGATGGTATTAGCATCAGAAAGACAGTTTCTGGGAGTTGTGACGTTCTACCGCAATATGGGGAAAGAAGATTTTTCCTATGATGACATTTTTGTTGTAGATATGTTAAAAGAGCACTTAGCCTATCGGTTATTCCAGAGTAAGAAAGAACGTGAATTAGGAATCAATAAAATATCAGTGACTCAGGCCGTGAAACTATATGGTTTGACCAATAGAGAAGAGATGGTTGTGAGGGAACTGATGGCAGGGCGCAACAACCAAGAGATATGTGAAAAGCTTGTTATTACGGTCAATACAAATAAAAAACATATTCTAAATATATATAGAAAACTTGGAATCAATAACCGTATTCAATTAATGAAAATGATTCGAGAAAGGGAGTAACTACTCCTAAAGGAGTAATTAAACTACCATTTTGGTGTATTGTAATAACAAAAAAAATATGTAAGATAGTATTATTAATAAAATTGTTAGCAAAGGAGCTATTTGTTGAATCAAATAGCTCCTTTTGCATATTAATGAATCGTAGATGGCTTTCAAAGAGGAAAGTAGAAAGTTCTTAATGAGCTTTTTGCTTTCCTTTTTTTTATAAGAAGCCAGCCATAATCAATGAAGGAGGAATAGAGTATGAAGGAAATGGTATTGATCATTAGGCCGGAGAAATTAGAAACATTGAAAGGGATCTTAGATCGACTAAATTGTGGAGGTATGACTATTTCAACCGTTATGGGTTGTGGAACACAAAAAGGGTCCATGGAAGAACCAAGAGTAAACGAGTTTAAAGGAATGAAAACAACCATTAATTTACTTCCTAAGATTAGAGTAGAGGTAGTTGTACCAGATAAGTTAGTGGATGAGATTATTGCAGAGGTTCGAGACAAGATGGTTACTAATCATGTTGGTGATGGGAAAATCTTCATTCGTAATATTGAAGATGCTATTCGTATCCGTACCGGTGAACGAGGTAATAAAGCTTTATAGATAAGAAAAGCGAGGTGATACGTATTGGAAAAGAAAGTAATGGTAGAAATTAAGGGTGTCAACAAAATATACGATAAAACAAATCATGTGGTTAAGAATTTGGATTTGAACGTATATGAAGGTGAATTTCTAACACTTCTTGGGTCTTCTGGATGCGGGAAGACAACAACTCTTCGTATGGTTGCTGGATTTGAAGAGCCAACCAGTGGAACCATAAAGGTTGCAGGAGTAAACATAGAAAACCAGGAACCATATGAGCGTAATGTCAATACTGTGTTTCAAAGTTACGCTTTGTTTCCTCATATGAACATATATGATAATGTGGCTTATGGATTAAAGATCAAGAAATTAAAGAAACAGGAAATTAAAGAACGCGTCACTAAGATGCTTGATCTTGTCCAATTAGGAGGATTTGAGAAAAGGTATCCCTCTCAGCTATCCGGTGGCCAGAAGCAGCGAGTTGCCATTGCTCGGGCTTTGATTAATAATCCACAGGTTCTTTTACTGGATGAACCATTAGGAGCACTGGATTTAAAGTTAAGAAAGCAGATGCAGTTAGAATTGAAGAGATTACAGAGAAAATTAAATATCACCTTTATCTATGTTACTCATGACCAAGAAGAAGCACTGACCATGAGTGATCGAATAGGCATTATGAATGATGGAATTTTAGTGCAGGTTGGGACCCCAAATGATATCTATGAGAGGCCGGCAACCAAATTCGTAGCCACCTTCATCGGAGAAACTAATATTTTTGAAGGCGTTGTTGAAAAAGTGGAAGGCGAGAATCTGGAAATTGCCATAGAATCTGGAATTGTTACTGCTAAAGCGAAAGGATTTGTGGAAAAAGAGATGGTTTCGATATCTGTAAGACCGGAGAGAATTATGTTTTCTGCAGAGCCAGTGGATGGGTTTACGATTAAAGGTATTGTAAAAGAACATGTTTATGTTGGTTCTGTGTTAAAAACAATTGTAGGTCTTGCTAATGGAGCGGATATAAGGCTGGAGCGTTTGGCAGGCCAATCGTTACCAGAAGGAGGAACCGCATATTTATATTGGGATATTGAAGATGCTAAGATTATTCATTCCTATGATCAGGTGATATATGAAGCAGTAGACAATGTTCAGCTAGGATAAGGGGGGAGCAGGATGAAAAAAATAAAACGTAAATTAAAATCCGATACAATACCCACCTCAATAATGGTAGGGCCCGTAACACTATGGCTGGGTTTTTTTGTTGCTATTCCGTTAATTTATGTCTTCGTTATGAGCTTTTGCTCGATTGATAAGTATTATAATATTCAGTTTAAATTTACTGTTGATAATTATGCCAGATTATTTGACATCAATTACATGAAGATATATTTACAGTCTTTGTTTATTGCGTTTTCTACCACTGTGATTTGCATTGCCCTAGCATACCCATTTTCCTTTATGATTGCCAGAACAAAGTCGAGAAAAAGGGCAATTCTTTATATGATGGTCATCATTCCATTTTGGACGAATTCCTTAATTAGAATCTATGGCTGGAGAACCTTCTTAGGAACCAATGGAGCCTTAAACTCATTTTTACAAAGTGTAGGACTTACAGATTCACCAGTTGAATTTCTTTTTAAACAGGGAACAACGATTCTTGGTATGGTATATTGCCTGTTCCCATTTATGGTACTACCACTTTACACAGCCATTGAAAAGCTTGATCAAAGCCTTATTGAAGCATCAGCGGATTTGGGTGCCAAAAAGATCACAACGTTTCGAAAGGTTATCATTCCTCTTACAGCCAGTGGAATCTTCTCGGGATCTATTATGGTATTCATCCCATGCCTTGGATTGTTCTTTGTATCAGATATTCTTGGCGGAGGTAATTCCGATGTCATTGGTAACTTGATTCAACGGCAGTTTAAGAGTGGCAATAACTGGCCATTAGGCGCGGCTCTTTCTATTATATTAATCCTGCTCACCCTGCTATTGGTGAAGATATACCAAAAGAGTGGCGGTGACATGGATAGCTTAGGAGTATAGGGGGTGGATTACATATGAAACGAAGAATGAAATTACGTCTTTGCAGAGCAAGAAACATAGTATTTTGCACAATGATCTATGCCTTTTTATTTCTTCCCATTATAGCAATTGTGATGAACTCCTTTAATAAATCCACAACAAAACCGTATTTGAGTTGGAAGGGTTTTACCTTTGACTGGTATGGAAAGCTATTTGAGAATTCGCCATTATTAGAGGCGTTTGGCAACACAATGATTATCGCTCTAATCAGTACACTTCTTGCTACCTGTATTGGAACAATAGCAGCAGTGGGAATGTACAAATACAAATTCCGAGGAAAAAATGTCATTGATGGCTTACTGTATATCCCAGTAGTCATCCCAGAGATAGTACTTGGTATCTCGTTACTTACTTTGTTTACTAACACGGGTATTCCGAGAGGGATATTTTCTCTTGTCCTGGCGCATTCCACATTTTGTATTCCGTATGTCATATTTAACGTACGGGCCAGATTAGCCGGATATGATAATTCCATTGAAGAAGCCTCCATGGATCTGGGTGCTAATCGATTAAAAACATTTTTCTATATCACACTTCCAGTCCTTGCACCGGGAATCGGTGGAGGTGCCTTACTAGCCTTCACACTGTCCATCGATGACGTAATCATTAGTTATTTCACCAATGGCCAAACAATGACCTTCCCATTAAAAGTAATGGAAAGTATAAAAAGTGGTGTAGCACCGGATGTAAATGCTTTATCAACCCTGATTCTCATTGGAACTATT
>JAEYRR010000037.1 GCA_023435505.1 Bacillota bacterium
CTGTAATCTCATCTGCAACATGTTCTATATATTCCGCTACTTCAAGTCCTACAAGCCCACCACCGATAATAGCTACCTTGCCTATTAAAGAAACCTTTCCTCCCAATACTTCATGGGAGTCAAAAACATGTGGTAAATTAGCACCTGGAATCGTAAGCTTCATAGGAGCCGCTCCGATTGCAATAATCACATCCTGAGGAGATTCTGCTTCAATTAATTCCTTTGTGATTGGCGATGACAATCTAATCTCGACACCTTCACGTTTTGCTTGCTCTCCCATCCAAATAGCTGCTTCCTTCATTTCCTCTTTTCTTGGAGCCGCACCTGCTAATACAAACTGTCCACCTAAATGGCTAGACGCTTCACATATAATTGGATGATGTCCTCTTCGTTTTAGTGTTACCGCTGCTTCAAGACCTGCAACTCCCCCACCTGCAATTAATACCTTCTTTGGATTGGTAGTCTTTACTAGTGTGTATTCTTTTTCTCTTCCAAGGGAAGGATTTCTCATACAAGTGATATATGGCATCTCAGAGGATACAAAGCCATCGTAGCATCCCTGGTTACAACCAATACAACGTACAATATTAATATCCTGCCCTGCCATGGCTTTATTACAGAATTCTGGATCAGCCAATTGTCCACGACCGATGACAACCATATCTGCTTTATCTTCCTCAAGAATCTTATCTGCTAATCCTGGCTCGTTGATTCTTCCAACCGCAACAGTTACTAAACCTGTTTCCTTACGAATTCGGGCTGCATTGTCTACATTAAAGCCTCTTGGTAAGTCGATTGGAGGTACCTCATATTTGATGGCTGCAGAGGAGAAGTTCCCTCTTGATACATCCACAACATCCACACCAGCATCTTTAGCTAATTTACAAAACTCAATGACTTCTTCAATGGTAAGTCCTCCATCCAAACAATCATCATGAGCATCAATCCTCATAAAAATCGGCATGTCTTCTGGTATATTACTTCTAATGGAACGAATACATTCTAGTGGAAAACGTACTCGATTCTCAAAGCTGCCTCCATACTCATCTGTTCTTCGATTAAAAAATGGACTTAAGAAGCTATGTGGTACATAATTATGTCCTGCATGAAATTCTACTGTGTCATAACCAGCTTCCACTGCACGTTTTGCTGCCGCACCAAATGCTTCTACTGCTTCTTTTATTGTTGAAAGACTTGCACCAGGAATTACAAGTTCTGTTCCCTTAACTGGAGTGTCACTAGGTAAGATAATCATTGCTGCCGGGTCACTGGCTACTGCAAATCCACCTAACCAAAGCTGAACTCCTGCTTTTCCACCTTCCTTATGTATTGCATCTGCTAATTTTTTTAGTCCAGGTATGTACTTATCGTCTGAAATTGCTAAGAATTTTTTAGGAGCTGCCTTTTCATAAACACTACATACCTCGGTAAAGTTTAATCCACATCCACCTACAACTCTTGCTATATGATAGTCAATCAATTGATCTGTAACATATTTATCATCTGTCGCCATCTTAGTTCCCATGGCTGGAAATACCACGCGGTTTTTAAGATCCAATCCTCTAATTTTAATAGGGCTAAAAAGATGTTTATATTTCATAATATCCCGCCTTTCATGAATAATAATTTTTCTTTGTTACAATCAATATACTCTATTTCACAATTTAAATCAATATGTTTAAAACAATTTGTTTTAATTTAAAATGAGCAATTAAAAACCGCAGCAAATCATCAACAATGACCGCAACGGTTTATTCGTAATTTCATTATTATTTATTTTTCATTAAGGCAATCACATGCCTAATATAATCTAAGCGTTGTTCTTTTTCATGAAGAAAAGATTGTTCCTGATTATCAACAGCCTGTTTATCCGCAGGATATATTAAAGCTGACATAAAAATAATACTATTATATCTTACAACGGAGGGCTCGGCACCTGAAACCTTGGCAAGTACTTGATACATCTTATGGTGTAAATCCTTCGTGACCTGTATGATACTTTTTGAGATTTCATCCTCTTCCTTTAGCTTCTCAGCTTCTCGAAACATCGCACTAAGACCAGTATAATGAATGGTGTACTCCATTATTTCGTTGGCAAATAGAACAAGTCTCTCTTCCTCGGTATATTCTTGCTTATCAAGGATAGAGTATATCTGAACAGAGTTCTCAATAAAAAATTCCTTTGTATTGCGAAGCATCTCTTCCTTCGTACGAAAATAATAGTTGATCGCGCTGACATTGACACCTGCTTCTTTTGCAATTACACGAATTGGTACATTTAAAGTTCCATGTTTTCCAATCAGATATAAAGTACTATCTAAAATTTTTTCTTCTATACTTTTAAGTTCTCTCATGCTACTACTCCTTGATTAGTGAATAGGTTATAAACTTTGATAACAGTATTCATTCTATAAGATAATTGATATGTAATCAAGCTTTATATCCCATTGCTACTTTCACGATCTCTGTATCCTCTTTTCCAATCAAACGACTTAATAATTCAAATGCGACTGAAGCTGCTGTTTCAGGACAATAAGACGTGATGATATTCTTGTCCACACACAGAGGTTCGTTCACAATCGTCACTCCCATCTGGCTTAACTGTTTTTGTCGTTTGCCGCCATTAAGGTGGTAGGTTGTTGCCTTTCTGCCTACTAAAACACCACTCTTCCCTATTGGAAGTGCTCCTACGCATACTGAAGCAATTACTTTCCCTTCTTGATCAAACTCACGAATTAGCTGTAGAAATCTTTCATCATAGGCTTCTTCATAAAATCCAAATTCCTCAAATCCTCCTGGTATGGCTAGCGCATCATAGTCAGCCACACAGATTGCATCGATTGTTTGGTTCATTAAAACAGGTACTCCAAATGTACTTACCACTTCCTTTTGAAAACCACAGGTAACAACCTCCACGTTATGTCCATAATCATTTCTTGCCCAACCAAACACATCGATAAATGGGCTAAACTCCATTGTTTCAAAGCCTTTTGCACAAAATAGTAGTACTTTCATAGTAATCCTCCATGGCATATTTTGTCGACTTTCATAAATCTAGTTATTATATAGCATACTTGATTATCTTTGAATATACAATCATTTACTGAAAACAGAGCAACATGTTATAATGGTTAGATATAAGAGGAATATAAGGAGATAGTATGAGCAGAATAAAAGGGAAAAAAATTGTTAAGCGTGTATTCACTGTGATTGGATTTACTATGGCAATCTGTATCATGGTAGCCATGGGATTAATCATTTACCTGACCATCACGGAGTACAAACCAGAGGATACAGAAGCGTTAGAGGTAGAAGGAGAAGCGTTAAGGCAGATGTCAAAGGGGGACTCCTTTACTGTGATGAGTTTGAATGTTGGATATGGAGATCTTGGTAATTATGCTGACTTCTTTATGGATGGAGGAACTAAGGTACAGTCCTCCAGTAA
>JAEYRR010000050.1 GCA_023435505.1 Bacillota bacterium
GAACTGTCCTGTCTGTGGGGAACCACTTTTAAAGGATGGACATGATATTCCATTTGAAACTTTCCTTGGCTTCTATGGAGATAAGGAACCGGATATTGACCTTAATTTCTCTGGAGAGTATCAAAGTAAGGCTCATGATTATACAGAGGTTATCTTCGGAAAAGGGCATACCTATAGAGCTGGTACAATCGGTACACTGGCAGATAAGACGGCCTTTGGATTTGTTAAAAATTATTATGAGGATCATGGCATTCGTAAGAGAAATGCAGAGATTGATCGAATTGTACAAGGGTGCGTAGGTGTAAGAAGGACCACTGGACAACATCCTGGAGGAATTATCGTGCTTCCTCATGGGGAGGAGATTTATTCCTTTACTCCAGTACAGAGGCCTGCCAATGATATGTCTACTAAGACAATCACCACCCATTTTGATTATCACTCCATTGACCATAACCTTTTGAAGTTAGATATACTTGGACACGATGATCCTACTATGATCCGTATGTTAGAAGATCTAACTGGACTAGATGCTAAGAAAATCCGTTTTGATGATGAAAAGGTGCTGTCGTTATTTGAAAATCCGAATGCTCTTTCAATCACAAAGGAGGACCTTGTTGACTGTGACCGAGGTAGTCTAGGTATACCGGAATTTGGTACGGACTTTGTTATGCAGATGCTTAGGGATACCAAGCCAAAGAGTTTCTCCGACTTGGTACGAATCTCCGGACTTTCTCATGGTACAGATGTATGGCTTAATAATGCCCAGTACTTTATTACCAACGGCAATTGTACCCTGTCGACCGCTATCTGTACCCGTGATGATATTATGACCTTCTTGATATATAAAGGGGTTGAAAATGGTTTAGCCTTTAAAATCATGGAAAGTGTTCGTAAAGGTAAAGGGTTAACTCCTGATATGGAAGAGGCGATGAAGGTTCAGGGAGTGGAGGATTGGTATATTGAATCCTGTAAACGGATTAAGTACATGTTCCCTAAGGCCCACGCCGTTGCTTACGTTATGATGGCTTTTCGTATCGCATACTTTAAGGTTTACTATCCGCTTGCCTACTATGCCGCTTATTTTAGTATCCGGGCATCCGCCTTTAGCTATGAGCTGATGTGTCAAGGTAAAAGCAAGTTGGAATACTATATGTCAGATTATAAAAAGAGAAGTAACGAGTTAACTAAGAAGGAGCAGGATACCTATAAGGATATGCGTATTGTGCAGGAGATGTATGCTAGAGGATTTGAATTTTTGCCGATTGATATCTACAAATCTGAAGCAAAGGATTTTAAGATTGTGGACGGTAAGCTATTACCATCCTTTAGTACAATAGATGGATTGGGAGATAAAGCAGCAGAAGCTGTGGTAGAAGCGGTTAAGGATGGCAAATTTATGTCTAGAGATGATTTTAAGAACCGAACAAAGGTCAGTCAGTCTGTAATTGATCTGATGGTGGATCTAGGCATTCTCTCTGATTTGCCAGCCTCCAATCAGCTGTCTTTGTTTGATACGATGAACTGGTAAAGATTATATGTAAAAAAGGACTATGAACTTCATGATGAAGCATAGTCCTTTTTCTTATTCCAATGTCTTATTAACAATAGAGGCTAATCGCTTTGTCTCTGCAGGAACCTGTTGGGTGGTTAGCCATTCAGCAGTTTCTGCATTCATGTCTTTTTTGATCGAATCAGGTATATGGATTTCCACAATTTCATTTATATCGTAAATTCTTAAGGCTGACATTAATAAGGTTACATGATGTAGGTTGATAGAATTTTTCTTTCCCAACATCATATCCGATATGGTTGCCAGTCTGAGACCGGATAGTGCTGCAAGCTTACGTACAGTAAGATTACGTTCACTCATTCTGTCAGATAGTTTGAAATAGTAGCAGAATCCCAATTTTTCTAATTCATTATCGATGTCACCATAAGAACCTACCATACTTTGATGCCCGTTCTGTGAGATTGTTACTTTTTTCATATGTTCCCCTATATCTAATATTCTGGCTGATTTGCCGGCATGTTCTATTGTAAACTGTAGGCCTATAGAAATCTATAGGAAATAGGTGGACGATATATGGGGAAACAAACAAAAAAGGCAATCCATAAAGGATTGCCTTTTTCGGGGTTGGGCTGTTATAAAAAACAGTCAGCAGCCTGTAGGGGAATCGAACCCCTGATTCCGCCGTGAGAGGGCGGCGTCTTAACCTCTTGACCAACAGGCCGTACCGAACAATAACTATTATATATGATGAAAAAGAAAATTGCAAGTGTTATTTTATTAATTTTTCAAATTTTTTAAAATACAGACACATTTCGTCATAATACTAGGTGTCATATGGTGATAGTCTGCCTACTGCGTAGGATACACAAGAGTTAAAATAGTTTCTTGATAATCTTTAAATTGTGCTTGCAATTAGTATGGAATAATGTTACAATACTTTTGTAGTTATTATACGGCTTATAACAAGGAGTGGATTTTTACATCCACTCCTTGTATTATGTGTTGATAATAAGCCATGTAATGGGAATTCCTTAGCTCAATGGCTTGGGATTTTACTTTAGGAAACCTTATTTAAATAAAATCTTCTTTTTTAAGTATGAAGCTATTTTATAATGTAAAACTAGTAAGGGAAGAATAAACTACGTAAAATTGAATATGGAAAAGAGGAATGAATATGACGAAAAGGGAAGAATACGAAGTTAAGACTGAAGCTTTGGTCATGCCCCTGATTGAAAAAAACCATTTTGAATTAGTAGATGTAGAGTATGTTAGAGAAGGTTCTAACTGGTTCTTACGTGTTTACATTGACAAAGATGGTGGAATTACGGTGGATGATTGTGAGCTTATAAGTCGTGCGTTAAGCGATCTTCTAGATGTGGAAGATTATATTCCAGATGCATATATTTTAGAAGTCAGTTCCCCAGGATTAGGCAGGCAGTTAAAAAAGGATAAGGATTTTAAGCGCAGCATAGGTGAGGTAATCGAGCTGAAGCTTTATAAAGCGGTAAATAAACAGAAGGAATTTGAAGGCGTTTTAGTTTCTTTTGATGAAAACAGTCTAACGATAGAATTAGAAGATGGTAACCAAGAGAGCTTCCAAAGAACTGATATCGCAATGGTTCGTTTGGCACTTGATTTTTAATAGAAAATCTATATTAGGAGGATAAAATAATGGCAAAGAATAGTGAACTAATCGATGCTTTAGATCAAATTGAAAAAGAGAAGAATATCAGTAAAGAGATTTTGTTAGAGGCAATTGAGAATTCACTTGTAGCTGCTTGTAAAAATCAATACGGTAAAGCTGATAACATCAAAGTGTCTATTGACCGTGTATCCGGTGAAGTAAAAGTATTTGCGGAAAAAGAAATTGTTGAGCAGGTTGAAGATCCAGTATTACAAATCAGTAGAGAAGAAGGAATTCTTAAATTCCCTAAATTTAATGTAGGTGACGT
>JAEYRR010000061.1 GCA_023435505.1 Bacillota bacterium
ATATATTTTATCAATCTGATACTCGTCAACATAGGGAAGGATGTCATCTCTGCCACCTACAATAGGTATGCCATCAATATACCGATTCCATTTATATGGGTTATCATCAATAATACAGGAAACTACATCGCTAGTCTCCTTTGACATCTTTAACTCACGTAAGAGCATTCTGCCAGCCGAACCCGCCCCAATCAGCATAACCCTATGTAATGCAGCTCTGTTTTTACATTTTCTCTTGCCTCTTTCAAGAAGTATAAAGCGATAGGCAAAACGTATTCCCAAAGTCAATGAAAACTGAATAACAATTCCCAGTACATAATACGTAATAGGCATACGTTTGAATAAAATCGTTATGAATATAGTATGAAATGATCCAGTTATTGCGGTAGCTATTATTTGCCTAGATAATTCATCATAACTAGCAAATTTCCATATGCTTCTATATAAGCGTAGAAACCAAAATACAAGAACACAGAAGACGGTATAAACGGGCATGAATCCTACACAAGAATTTAAATACTCATACGGAACCATCTGAATCTTACAATCAAATCGGATCCAAAGTGCTAAGATGTATGCTGCATTCACTGCTAGAATGTCATAGATGATAAGATAAAGTTTAATCAACCGCGAATGATGTAGAAATACTTTATTATTAGTATTGATATGGTACATAATTATCTCCCTCTTTTACTAATTAGCCCCTATTTGGGTACCCTATCTATGATACTTACATTTTTATCTCATCTTTATGCAATCAATTATTCTTCCCTTATGTTCTTTCCCTCGCCATAGTATTTTGTATAATAGCCTTTATAGTAACGACTATAATAGCCACTCTTCTCAATCTTTATCTTATTCAGTACAGTACCAAGAATTCTACATCCTGATACCTCTAACTGCTTCTTAATATCTAACAGAAAGTGATAGCTATTTTTATCACTTTCCACAATGATAATCGCTCCATCGCACTTTGGGGCAAGTACCACAGTATCAATCACAGAACCTAGTGGAGGGCTATCGATTAATACTACATCATAGTGCTCCCTTCCATAAGCAAGTAAGTCCTCCATATGAGCGTTCCCTAATAACTCCGTTGGATTGGGAACCATTCTTCCTGCAAATACGATATGCAAGTTAGGAACGTTGGTGGAACAGAGTACTTCCTTCAGTTCTGCCTGTCCGGTAAGGTAGTGGGACATACCTGCGATGGCACGCTTCTCTCCCTCTTCTCCTTTTACCTTATGAGCATGATGGCGTCCAACTAAGACTGATTTACGTAGGTCTGCATCAATGACTAATACCTTTTTCCCTGCTTCTGCCATGGAACGGCCCAGTTCAATTACTATACTGGACTTGCCCTCATCAGGAGCACAGCTGGTAAATACAATTACCTTTATGTTATCTCCGCAAAAGCTGATATTAGTTCTAAGGGAGTTAAAAGCTTCTTTCTTGGCATAGCTTAACGCTTCTAAACGATCAAGTATTACATTTATCATTTTACGTCTCTCCTTTTCAGCTTCTGTGTAATGGTTCTTCCTTTTTTCTTTGTACTATTTCCCTCTATATCATCTGGAATCATTGCAAGGGTATGTAATCCAAGGTACTTTGTAATGTCCTCAGAGCTCTTTACTTTGTCATCCATAATATAAAGTAGAATATAGATTCCTGCGGTTACGCAGAATGCTAAGATTACTGCAAGTATCGCATTTTTGGCATTGCTTGGACTGACCTTCTGCTCTTCCAGATAGGCCGGTGACACAATGGCAGGCTCATCCACCTGCATGACCTGTGCAATCTTCTTTTTAGCAACGGCTACCAGATCCTCCACTATACTTTTGGCCACTCTGGCATCGGTATAGGTAGCAGTAATATTTAAGATTCGAGTATCGGTTGGATTATCTATAGAGATGCTTTCTAACAACCCTTTGTAATCCATCTGTAGTCCTAGATCCTCAATCACCTGCTCCATCACTGGTCTACTTTCGATTAATTCCATATAATCGGAGGTAAGGCTGGTTCCTATCTGAAGGTCTGATAGGCTAAGTGACATATCAGACTTAGTTAAGACATAGATCTTAGCTGTAGAGGAAAACTTAGGAGCGATTAAAAAGCGGCTTCCTAGGTATGCTCCGATTCCACATATTATGGTAACAAACAGGATAACCACTGCCTTGGATCTTAATAGATAAAATATCTCTCTCAAGTCAATTTCAACTTCTTTATGCTCTTGGCTCATACAAGTACCTGCTTTCTATAAGTATTTCTTTTGTAAGAATTTAGTAGGATTCTCATAAAGGACCTTATATAAATTCTGTTTTGATATTTTCTTTTCTAATTGGCGAATGCAATCCTCCATTAATGGTGGCCGGACTGACTCGTCATGGCAATCACTTCCGAGAAAATGAATCAGATTCTGATTCATAAGGACTCGAAGAACTTTGGATTGGCGGTTAAAGAATCCTCCTAAAAAGTCTTCACAGTTGGCCTGCATATAGCATCCCATCTCCACTAACTCCTTAATATACCCTGGACTCTCCATCAGACAGCCCACCTTTTCCACATGGGCAATGACCGGATAATATTCTTCGTGAATCAGCTGACGAATACCTTCATTGATACGGCGAATATGTTCTCCTGGTAGAAACTCTATCAGAAGATAACGACTGTCCGCCAAGGTAAGAATGTGCCCATCTTCCAACTCCGATAGGATACTTTCGCGATAAAGAATCTCATTACCAGTAAAGACATGAAACTCACTGTCTATTTTTTGCGCTTCTTGATTGACTTTCTCGCATAGCGCTCTCACCCTCTCGTTGTCCTGAGGGGTTCTTCCCGGATAACTGTGAGGGGTTGCCAGCATGGTTCGGACTCCTTGCTGATGCGCCAACTGTAACATTCTCTTTGTGACTTCCATATCTTTGGCACCATCATCAGTTCCCGGAAGAATATGTGTATGAAAGTCCAAATAACCTTTCTTTTCCATAAGCATTCCTTTCCTATTCCTGCCTTACTTTATTGTGTGTCTCAGCTGTCTTCCAATCTCAATTACTCCTAGAGTAACTGCTACGAATATAACTGATACTGCAATTCCAAGGTTACCTCCACCCTGAAGATACTTGTTCCAAAAATTCACATAATAATCAGGACCTACTCCAAGCTTCCCTTGTAAATCAATACTTTTTAACCCAATTGTTGTAATTACATTCATAACGATTGCTGCAGTCATACTGTAAACTATGTATTGTACGGCATGATGTTTATAATGGTACATCAGTAGTAAAAGTATTATGATTACTGCCGCAAGAATAAAGCAAATGAATCCAACGATAGTTAACAGGTGACTGTATTTCTCACTAAATTCATATAGTGTCTTTGCAAAGGCCGGCTCCATATACTGCCGATAGACGCTCTCTGCACTCTTTTTTGCTACTGTTATGGACTGATCCAATTGTTCCGATACGCTAATATTATGTTCTATCAGATATCCATTAATGACGTTGGTAAAGGTGTTCTGAAACTCTGATGTGTCCAGGGTAACAGCCTTTCCATCAAATACGGCATCTATATAATTGGTCATATCCAGATAACTCTCATCTTCCTCAATCATCTGCTCTGCCAGTTCTTCTGGAAGGCTGAGGCCCTTTAAAAGTTCACTCAAACCGGTCGTCATTCTACTCTCTGCTTTGGCGATATATCCGGTCTCACTCATGGCCTCATTCACACTTCGCTTTCCGGTTAAGCCGAATCGAAACTCCAGAGTGAAGGCGATTCCCAAAAAACAAAGACTTAGGAAGAAGGAAAGCAGTACACTTAATACCTTACGAAGTCTATCTCTCTTATGCATCTCTATTCCTCCTTCAGTTCAGGTCCCGTTACCTTTTGTGCATATACATAGTAACGTCTCGTTCTTTCGGAATTCACCTCTCCAAAGGGATAACAGGTATAGAGAATCATGGTTTCCTTATCAATCTTAGGTTGGTATGCAGCAGTATCCTTAAGATCTGCAATGCTCATCTTGGTTACTGTATATTTATAATCTCCATATATGGTGGTTACTGCTAGGACGTCTCCTACCTTAATTCTAGACAAAGGTTCAAAGAAGGTGGTATCATGTCCACCTGCTAGGATAACAGAGCCTTGTCCCGGTAAGCTACTTCCTACGTACGTTCCGACTCCAACTGATAAAATCTCTTGGTCGTCCCCATAATATAATGGAGCTTTGAGTCCAATTTCCTCACATGCAATCTGACCATTTTGTTTTCCTACGGATGGATGCTTATCTTCGCCTGTTTTTAGGATTCCATCATCTTTTTGATCCACGATCTGGTCAATTTCTTTGTATGTGTATTCCGGTGCTCCCTGTATTACTGCCAACTTAAAATCATCTATGGCTATCTCTGCCAAAAGCTTGCCTCCTGCCAAATATAAGGTGGCAGCTACTGCCACAAACAGAAGGGGATATAAAAGATAAGCTAACAGTTTTCTCTTTTTTCTCGCTCTATTTCTTTTCATGTTTTCTGGCGAAGATTATCTTGGTACCTGCTAGTAATATGGTAAGTCCAAGTACTGTTA
>JAEYRR010000158.1 GCA_023435505.1 Bacillota bacterium
AATCACACTTCAATCCAAAAGATTGGACAAACTCAATACTTTCTGTATAATCATGTTCTCTAAATGGTCCATCTGGAATCCACATCAGTTCTTCTTCTATCCTCATCGTTTATCTTTCCTTCCATTAATAAACACTCTCGCCAAATAAACCTCATCTTAATTTATGCTTATATTCATAGAATAACTAACTTCAATTATGTTCTTTCATCCACATAGTTATAGATTACAATTTTTATCTACTTTTTTCAATTATTTAGAAGCTTGTTTCTATTTATTATTAATACTACTTTATACGACTACTGTCCTGGCTTCTCATCACTATTCACTCTTCCCTCACAAATAAGAAAAGAGCGCGTTAACGCGCTCTTCCCCTTATTTATGATACGGTTCTCCGTTTACAATTCGATACCCTCTATAAATCTGCTCCAAAAGAACCATTCTCATCATCTGATGAGGGAAGGTCATCTTAGAGAAGCTGAGCAGAAAATCAGCCCGCTTTATATTCTCAGGATCTAAGCCAAGTGAGCCGCCTATGATAAAGATGATATGACTCTTTCCTTCTATCCCAAGCTTTTCAATCTGTCTACCGAAGGCTACAGAATCCTGCTGCTTTCCCTCAATAGCAAGGGCAATGACATAAGCACCATCCTTCATGTACTTACTGAGCCTCTCGCCTTCCTTCTGCTTAATCTGTAACTCCACTACTTCACTAGCATTATCCGGAGTCTTTTCATCTGCCACCTCGACAATCTCTAATTTACAATACCGGCTCAGTCGTTTTGCATATTCCTCGATTCCCTGTACAAAATATTTCTCTTTTATTTTTCCAACACATAGAATTGTAATTTTCATAATATCTCCTGTCTAATCTGAATTTTAACGATATTGTATGGCATATTCGATTTATTTAAGACTTTGTGAACAAATTTGTTCACAAATTGTTTTATTGTTAGTCATACTTTAAACATATTTAACCAGTATAATGAAGCCAGAAAGTGAGTAAAACGTCACTCTCTCCTCCCCCTCATTATAATATAGCAAAGAATAGGCCACCATAGCAAGTATGGTGGCCTATTCTTTGTTATATAGAAACAATACATAATATGTAAAGTAATCAAGAACTTATTATCTTACAAAGATAATATATTACAGATCTTGACTATGGTAGTTATGGATTGATAATACCTATCATCCTTCTTTTGTTCTTTACTCTTTAATCCATCTAATATTTATTATGTATTAAGAGCTAGACTGATCAATAACGCTTTATCTATTTTCCTTAATACATCATCATCCAGATGACATACTTTTTCTTTTAATCTGGATTTATCTATGGTTCTTACCTGTTCTAGTAAGATTACTGAGTCCTTAACAATTCCATATTTTTCAGCGTCCAACTCCACATGAGTAGGAAGCTTTGCTTTGTTCATTTTTGAAGTTATTGCTGCGCAGATTACGGTTGGACTATGTTTATTTCCAGTGTCATTTTGTACAATAAGTACTGGACGCACGCCTCCTTGCTCAGACCCAATAACAGGTCTTAAATCTGCATAAAAAATATCGCCTCTTTTTATAATCACTTTATTCACACTCCGTCTTTTTGGCTTTAGCTTTATTATTGCCAGATTTAACTTGTGTATTCCATAAAGTGCATAGAATTAAAACATTTTTAACCTAAGCTATATCAAACAAATATTTTGAAGATTCCTATTCTTTCACGCTAGTTCTTCTTTTCTGTCCAAGCATCGTTCAAAACATTTATACTAATGCATATCTTTATACCTTATATCATCAAGTTATTTCATTCTTTTCATGTTATCAAATCCCTCCAGGTTTCCCTGAAAGCTTAATTCCCCAACTATGACACCATTACGTACATATACACGGGGAACTCTCTTGCTAATATCGCAGACAAACTCATAATTAAAAGAATATGCCATGTCTGCCAATTCTTCTACGGTAATCTTTTCATCACCGTCTGTTCCTACAAGAACGACATCATCGCCGTACTTTGTTTCTGGAATCTTTGTTACGTCTACCATAAATTGATCCATGCAGATTCTTCCTAGAATAGGGGCCTTCTTTCCACGGATCAATACATAACCCTTGTTTGACAGGGCTCTTGGATATCCATCTGCATAACCAACTGGAATAGTCGCTACACGAATTTTATCCTTTGCTACATACGTACTTCCATAACCAATTCCTGTTCCTGGTTCTACCTCTTTTACATGGATTACCTTAGAAAGTAACTCCATAGCTGGATAAAGAACAAGATTTTCCTTCTTAACCTCTTCACTTGGATAAAGACCATACGTTGTGATTCCGCTTCTTACCATATTTAGATAAGTATCCGGCAAATCTACAATGGCTGCACTATTAGAGACATGCTTCACTTCAGGATAAACTCCTACTTGTTCTAGCTTCTTTACAAATGTCTCATAGCGTTTGTATTGGTTGATAGCAGATGTCTTATCCTTCATATCGGCACTGGCGAAATGGGTAAACAAACCGGTAATCTCGATTCCTGGAAGAGAACTAATTTTTCTAATCTGTTCCACACTATCATCGTTATCTTTGAATCCTATTCTGCTCATACCAGTATCCAATTTAAGATGAACCTTTACATTTTTATTCATGGATAGTGCTACTTGAGACAACTCTTCAGCCATTTGAGTATTATATACCGTCTGGATGATGTCATATTGTATTACCTGCGCAAACTCCTCCACAGAAGTATGACCAAGAATCAAAATAGGCTTAGTCACTCCTGCCTCACGTAGTTCAACTGCTTCCTCAATGATTGCCACTCCATAGGCATCTACAATGGAATCGACTGTCCATGCAATTGGAATAGCTCCGTGTCCATATCCATCTGCCTTAATGATTGCCATCAGCTTTGTATCCTTATTTAATTTGCGCCTGGTATTCTCCAGGTTATTATATATGGCATCCAGATTGACTCTCGCCTGAATACGAAAGTATTTTCTCATAGCCGTCACTTCCTTCGTAGTACAATTCTTTTGGTGTTTCTTATTGATTGTATAGTTATTAACTATAAATTACAAGGTTCTTTTCCTCTTTGTCAGCTTTTTTTAAAACATCACAGATACCTTCAATAATATCCTCTGCCATAAGGGAATAGGCACCTTTTTTCGTTCTGGCGCTATCTCCGGCCAGACCATGAATATATACACCAAGACAAGCAGCTTCATAAGAAGACATTCCACTAGCCATAAGACCTGCAATTACTCCGGTTAGCACATCACCTGCACCTGCGGTAGCCATTCCATGATTACCACTCTGATTCACATACTGTGCTCCGTCCTTTGCAACAATGGTTCTGGAATCTTTAAGAACAAGAGAATACTTTTTCTCCTTTACCATTTCTACTGCCACTGAGAATATATTCTGCTTGATTTCCTCTATTGGTTTTGTAGTGAGTCTAGACATTTCCATGAGATGAGGTGTCAGTATATATCGTTCTGATAGTTGATTCAGTATTTCTTCTCTGTCTGGCCTTTTTGCCAGAAGGTTTAGACCATCTGCATCTAACACCACTGGAACCTCTGTATTCTGTACTACTAATTCTAATAAATCCTCTGCCATAGGAGATGTTCCAATCCCTGGACCAAATACTATAATGGATGCCCAACTAAGCTCTTGTAAAAGCACTTTTTTCTCCGTAGTATCATCGTAGGTGGCTAAAATTGCTTCTGGCAGAGAAGTTTGTAAAATTATACGATTTTCTTTTGCTGTCAGTATTTTCACCAAGCCAGCTCCTGCCCTATATGCTGCCTTAGCGGATAAATAACAAGCTCCACTCATATTAGGAGACCCTGCAATCACTAAGACCTTACCATAGGTACCTTTATTACTTCTATAAGATCTCTTTGGAACTCTGAGTATATCTGATACCTCATAAGTAAATGCAGTAGGGGCAACCTGATTGATTGCATCTGGGACAAATCCAATCTCTTCGCAATAAACGATACCTGCATTTTCACAGCCGGGAGATAATAAAAGACCCAGTTTTTTATAACCAAAGGTTATGGTGTAATCTGCTTTAATACAGCATCCAAGTATTTGTCCACCATCCGCGTGAATTCCGGAAGGGATATCCACAGAAAATACCACATTGTGGCACTTATTAACCTCGTCAATCAGATCTGCCAGTTCTCCTGTAATCGGTTTATTAAGTCCGATACCAAACAGAGCATCCACCACTATATTATATGAGGATATCTTGGCATTGTTTATCACGGGAATTCCTAAATTTTGAACCATATGTAGCTGTTGTTCATTTTCCTGTGAACCATGGTCAAAACTTCCTGCAAGAAGAACTTCTACGTGGTACCCCCATATGGTTAATATGCGTGCTACTGCCAGACCATCAGCACCATTGTTACCAGAGGTAGAAAGCACTAGAATCCTATCTTCTTTCTGAATGATTTCCTGCATTCTTGTAGCAACTGCTAACGCTGCACGTTCCATTAATACTAGGCTAGGTACACCGTATTGCCTAATGGTAACCGCATCTATGGTTTTCATCTGTGTTCCATCTACTAGATACTCCATTCTTACAGGCCTCCCTTTATTGACGACTCATAACAATCCTATTATATTATACATTATACATTTTTCAACAATTTTAACGCTCTTTTATATTATATATAATTATAGGAGTATAAGCCAGGATAGTCCATCTTGTATTATCCTAACCTAAACTCCTACTTTCGGCTATTACGTATGCTATTGTGTACTCACTTGTGTTACTGATACTAACATGAATATCGCTAATATTAAGTTCTTTGGCTTTCTCTAAGGCATTATTATATAGGTTTACATAGGGCTTTCCCAGTTCATCCCTAAGTACCTCAATATCTGTTAGCCTCATCTGTCGAAAGCCTGTACCAAAGGCCTTGGTCACAGCTTCCTTTACAGCAAAATTACCACTTGCCTTCCCTAGATTATGTGCAATTAACTCCTGCTCCTTTTCAGTAAAGCTTCGTTTTACAAAGGATTCTTGCAGGCATGCCTTCTCTATACGTCTGTTTTCTACCAAATCTGTTCCAATTCCAACAATCAATTTTGTTCTCCTTACAAATGTTCCTGATCAAAGGCTTCCATCATCTCTGCACCTAGAATATCGTGCATATAGGAATAGATAGCAGAGTTATGTTGCTCTAAATCCTGCTTTGTAACAATCCTTTCCTTCAATACTTCCTTGGTCTGGTTAATCCAATCATTTAATTCATCGATTTGCTTTTTGTTCTTTTTTAAATCTTCATAACATATCTGAAAGCTGGCCCTTAGTAAGGCCTCATTTGCCTGACGGATCTCCCCTGGAATCGCCTCCAATTGATTGTCATATTCCTTCAATTTATCATTAATCTCTAAAATATATCGCTGGCTATTTTCCAAATTCTTAATTCTTGCTGCCTCACCACCCTTAGTTTCTGACGCTTGCATGTTGTTAACAATCTTCTGCATAAAATTGCGTTTCAGTTTCTTAAGGTCTTTGGCTTCTTGAACAAGCTTCCCTTGTTTTTTTAGTAAATCATTCACATTCTCTTCCAGTCTCCGTATCGTCATCGTTTTTCTTTCTTCTGGAAATAGCATATGCCATCTACTATCCAAAGTTAGAATAGGAACCTTTTTCATATTCATACCTTGACTAAGTTGGTCAAAGGAATCTGAATTTTTTCTTCTTGTCATATGAAACACCTGCTTTTTCGTTGGAATAGTTATAACTTCTCCAGGTTACCTAGCATTCCTTCTCCTGGGTGTTCAGCCTCATAATCCTCTAAACTCTTAAGATTATAGGATAACCGCATCAGACTTTCTGAGAGATGTACATTTTCTACTTTAATATTATTCGGAAGGTTTAAATC
>JAEYRR010000286.1 GCA_023435505.1 Bacillota bacterium
GGATTAATTAATCTGGACTTTGCCGATGTTCAGACAGTTATGAAAGATAAGGGAGTTGCCCATATTGGTATAGGTGTAGGAAAGGGAGATGACAAGTGTATTGATGCTGTTAAGCAGGCAATCACCAGTCCTCTTTTGGAGACAACCATTGAAGGTGCAAGTCATGTTATTATAAACATATCCGGCGATATCAGCTTAATCGAAGCGAATGATGCTGCTACATTTGTACAAGAACTAGCAGGAGAAAACAGTAATATCATCTTTGGTGCAATGTATGATGAGACTAATCCTGATAGCTGTACTATTACTGTTATTGCTACTGGACTTGAGAAGACCGGTATGAGCAATCAGGTTAAAGCTCCAACATTTTTAAATAATAGTGTGAAACCTAACTTTCAATATAAACCAAATGTGACTCCGACTATGCAACAATCTTCAACGAATGCTTTTGCCCGTAATGGTGTGAATGTTAATGCAGCTGCAACTTTACAGGGGAACCAATCAAATGTGACAGCTAAACCTGTTACTCCGACTTCTCCAATAAAGCCTATTAGCAATGTAGAAGAGGATCACAGTGGTATTAAAATTCCGGAATTTTTACAAAAAAATCGTCACAAATAATTTAAGATTAATAAGCCTGCAAGAGTAGTTATTACTTTTGCAGGTTTTTTTATTACAATGTTGGTATGATTTTAAATTGTAAAGAGAAGCAGGGATTTTATTTCTCAATTCTTTGACAAAGATTATTATAATTTTTATTGTATATATTTTTGATATTTCTTAATAAAAGAAAAAAACTACGGATATACTTTCATTTATCTGTGGTTTTTTTTTATTGTAACAAAATCTGCACTATATAAAATGTAAATTACTGGGATATAATTTCAAGACAAGAATTCCAAATATTGACAAACTTTAAAGGGGAAACGATATATAATAGACGCAGTATTAGGGCCAGGGGGTGATATACAATTATTATTGTTTATCTGGATTTGTATTTCCTGTGGAACTTATTTATGGATTTTGTAATTTTATTGCTCACTGGAAGGTTGATGAAGCTTACATATAGATTGTGGCGATTGTTCTTGGGAAGCGTAGCAGGAGCTTTGGGGGCCAGTATGCTTTTGGTTGTCCGCCAGCTACCATCATTCTTAGAATTGGTATTGGCTTATGTTATTCTTATTCTAGTCATGGTTTGTATTAGTTTTGGAAGATATAAGCTTAGCAGAATGATAACTATATCGCTGGTGTTATATGGGCAGACTATATTTATGGGGGGATTGTTGCAATTCCTTTTTGGTATTCCTTCGGTTAAGCAGTATGTCAACCAGCTTATGCAAGAGGATTCTAACAATCGGATTAGCATCGTAGCCATGATTCTAATTGTTCTAATTATTTTATTACTATCCGTATATGTATTTCGATATATTAATGAATTTCGTCGAAGACTTTTAACTGTATTTCAAGTAAAACTTTCACTGGAGGGTAACACAGCAACAGTAAAAGGACTGTTAGATACAGGAAATCATCTGAGGGAACCTATCACCAATAAGCCTGTAATTATTGTTGAACAGAAGGTAATGGATGAAATCATGACGAGGGATTTATTAGAATATGAAACGAGAATCAAGCTCGTACCATATCGCAGTATCGGTAAGGAAAGTGGAACTATGTGCGGTTTAGTATTAGATGAATTGATGGTAGAAGTTAATGAGGAACAGCATGTTTATAAAGATGTAATTGCTTGTCTCTATAAGGGAACGTTATCGAGTAAGAAGGATTATCAGGTGATTTTACACGAAGAGTTGGTTTAGTCCAATAGGCTTTAAAGCTCTTTGTATATATAGCTAGGAAAAAGAATGTGGGAGGAAATCAGATGCTATTAAAGATATCTATACCTAATAAGTTCCAGTTTCGTGTGATACCGGACTTTAGGAACTTAATCTTCAAACAACGAGGGGAGATTCATTACATAGGTGGTGCGGATGTATTGCCAGCTCCACTGGATCCAGTGGAGGAAGCGAATGCCATTAATCGGCTTGGAACCGAGGATGATGACCATATTAAGACATTACTTGTAGAGCATAATTTAAGGCTTGTAGTCTATATTGCGAAAAAGTTTGATAATACCGGAATCGGAGTTGAGGATCTAATTTCCATTGGTACAATCGGACTAATCAAGGCTATTAACACCTTTAATCCAGAAAAGAATATCAAACTTGCTACCTATGCTTCTAGGTGTATTGAAAATGAGATTTTGATGTATTTACGACTAAATAATAAAACCAAGATGGAGGTATCCATAGATGAACCATTAAATGTAGACTGGGATGGGAACGAGCTTTTGCTTTCTGATATATTGGGTACAGAAGAAGATATTATTTATAAAGGTATTGAAGATGAGGTCGATAGGAAACTACTCAGTAGTGCTTTATCCAAGTTGACTGAGAGGGAAAGAGTGATCGTACAGCTCAGATTTGGTATTAATACAGAGGATGGCAATGAAAGGACTCAAAAGGAAGTGGCAGATATGCTTGGCATATCTCAGTCTTATATATCTAGATTAGAGAAAAAGATTATCAAAAGATTGAAAAAAGAGATGATGCGGTTAGAGTGATTTGTATTATAAATTTGATTATAAGGACGTCACAATATATATAGCGACTGATAGAATATATAGCTTCTCCATATAATAAAGGCTTAACAGAAAATGGTAATTATTACAATATTTTAAACGGTATAAATCTGTTTTAAGTGGTAAATCATTTATGTATAGAAGTCTTAAACATCAATTGTATGTTGGGAGGTCGTACTATGGCTCTATACAAGGTTGAGATTTGTGGCGTTAATACCTCAAAGTTACCACTGTTAAAGAACAGTGAGAAAGATGAATTATTTCAACGTATCTTAAATGGTGATAAGGAGGCTAGAGAGCTTTATATAAAGGGAAATCTTAGACTGGTTTTAAGTATAATCCAACGGTTTTCCAACAGTAACGAGAATGTGGATGATTTGTTTCAAATCGGTTGCATTGGGCTTATGAAAGCCATCGATAATTTTGATATTTCACAGAATGTTAAATTCTCTACGTATGCCGTTCCTATGATTATCGGAGAGATTAGAAGATATTTAAGGGATAATAATACCATAAGGGTGAGTAGGTCCCTGAGAGATACCGCATATAAAGCAATATATGCGAAGGAAGAGCTGATGAAGCGAAACGATAAGGAACCCACAGTAGGAGAAATCTCTAATGAGATCGGTATCAGTGGCGAGGATATTGTATATGCATTAGATGCAATTCAGAATCCTGTCTCTTTGTATGAACCAGTTTATTCAGAAGGTGGAGATACCCTGTATATTATGGATCAAATTAGTGATAAGAAAAATAAAGAGGAAAGTTGGATTGAAGAAATCTCTATCAAAGAGGCTATGGAGAAGCTGCCTGACCGGGAACACAATATTATAAAATTGCGTTTCTTCGAAGGGAAGACTCAAATGGAAGTGGCGAAAGAGATTGATATTTCTCAGGCTCAGGTTTCCAGATTAGAAAAAAGTGCACTCCGCAATATGAAGAATTATTTGACAAACTAAACTATATGGATATAGGTATTTTAAATCACAGAGCTTATCCGTTAAAAAGGGGATAGCTCTGTGATTTTATTATTATGAAGGGACTCTTTTTATGGTATCTATTGGAATAATTCTGCCTACAACATACATATATTGATAAGGGAAACCTATAGAAACTGGGTGAAGATATGAGAATCTACGATTTGCGGCAAAAAGAAGTGATTAACGCTTGTAACTGCCAAAGGCTTGGATTTGTTGGAGATGTTGAAATAGATATTGACACAGGATGTATATTAAAGATTATTGTACCTGGACCATGTAAAATGTGGGGGATTCTTGGGAGAGAAAACGAGTATATTATCGATTGGACTTGTATTCGACAAATTGGGCCAGATATTATTCTTGTGGATGTTGATATTGACGAAGTTTTAGTAAAATGTAAATTTTAAGAAATATTAACAAATCTCTTGACACACCAAAGTATTATAATATACTTAATATTAGAGAATTATGGAATTTTAGAAGGATACTTGATTACGTAGGAGGATGCAGTATGAAATGTCCATTTTGTGGAGTTGAGAACACTAAGGTTATTGATTCCAGACCGGCTGATGATAATAGTACAATTCGCAGAAGACGTCAATGTGATAACTGTAAAAAGCGATTCACTACTTATGAGAAAGTGGAGACCATACCATTGGTTGTAATTAAGAAGGACAATACTAGGGAGCCTTATGATCGTAGCAAGATTGAGGCTGGTGTGTTTAGATCCTGTCATAAGCGTCCGATTTCTGTTGACCAGATAAATGAGTTAGTAGAAGAAGTAGAGAATTGCATATTTAATATGGAAGAAAAAGAAATTCCTAGCCATAAGATAGGGAAACTATTAATGGATAAGCTAAAGGGATTAGATCCTGTCGCCTATGTAAGATTTGCTTCCGTATATCGTGAGTTTAAAGATGTGAATACCTTTATGAATGAGATTAAGAAGATCTTAGATTCTAAGGAATGATTATGAAACCTCCTGTTATTTTGGCTCTGTGTCAAGTGTTGGGGTGTGAGGT